>CAMBHQ010000040.1 GCA_945867245.1 uncultured Porphyromonas sp. | reverse complement strand
TGCACTGCTGTAGAAATTAACCTCTATAAGGTATGTCTTCCGCCTAGTACGCACAGCGAAGTCGAAGCGCTTGGTGTCGACTCCGAGAGCGGCTGCGACCTCGGGGTATGTCGAGGAGTAGACCTCTTGGGCGAAGTCTAACGAGGCTCGTTCGAAGCAGGTCGACACATGGCGCTCCATCAACTTACCGACACGATTTTTGCGTGCATTCGTATCGAGCCCGACCTCAATGCCTAGGACATAATCAACAAGACTCTGAGGTTTGGCCTCAGCGAAGAACTGTCGTAGCCCCGTCTCCTCCATAAAGCAACGGATACCCTCTAAGCTATCTAGGTACGAGCCCATTGTACGGCAGTGCCCTGCGCTGTCTAGTATGTGGCTTTTCTCCGCATCACGTACCGCAATGAGGAGAGGTAATACTTCGAAAGCCTGTGGATATTCTTCCCACAAGATGGCTAGAACCTCGTCGAATTTGTCCGTCTGTGCTAGGGCGCTTAGCGACGATAGTTTAACCCGCAGTTTACTCACATTCCGCAGGGCTTTATCGAAGTCGCAATAATAGCCTAGGGTCGCATTTGTAGGCACGAGCTGCGACATAAAGGTTTCGAATCTATTCATCTTAATCGAAGTTACGTATTAGCACCTCTGCGATCTTACCACGTTTATCTGCCTGTGCATTGACAGCGCGCTTAGCCCAGACACGTTCGACGATGTAGTCTGTGTATAAGGCATCGAAATAGCTCTCGCCCTCTGGCGTATAGGCATCCGAATTGCTGAGGATAAAGCTAGCGCCACGTCCGTCTAGAGTATGGCAATGGTCTCGGAGTCTCAGCTGCTCGCTATCGCCAAACTCTTCTTTGGAGTAGCTGTTGAAGCTCGAGGTCGCATTGAGAGGCTTATACGGAGGGTCGAAATACACCAGTGTATATTCGTCTGCCGAAGCTAAAGCCTCGGTATAGTCTCCGCAAAGGATCTCTGTCCGTGCCAATAGAGCGCTGTCGCTACGGAGGGTCTGCGCATCGCATATGGTCGGGCGCAGAGCCTTGCCAAAGGGGACATTGTACTCGCCTTTGCGATTGACCCGATAGAGGCCATTGAAGCACAAGCGATTGATGAGGATAAAGAGTGCAGCTCCCTCGACCTGGGTATATGTGCCGGCATTGAATCGAGTGCGAGCCTCGAGGTAATAGTCCCTGCGCGCTTCTTCGTCTGTCAAGCGGTAATAATCCGCCTGATACTCTGCTAGCACATCGATCAATTCCTCCGGTTGCTCTCGGACAGTCCGATAGCAGGCTACCAAACGAGGATTAATATCATTGATGATAACTTCCTCGAGCTGTGGGTAATTGCTGAGTACATGGAAGAGCATAGCCCCACCACCGACAAAGGGCTCTATGTACCTCGTGATGGGGACCCTCGCTATCTGTCGGTTCAGGTGTGGCGCTATCTGAGGGATAAGCTGTCCCTTGCCCCCGACCCACCTGACGAAGGGCTTCGCTAGGCCGAAGTGGGCAAGGCCTACACTACTCTCTAATCGCTCTGCTGCAGTCATCCCGAGATCTACTTCTTGATAATCTTATAGCTACGCTTGCCGAGGTCGCCTACGAGCTGAACCACGTAGACATAGCCCGTAGGTAGGGCCATAACCGAGGTTTGGCTCTCGCCTTCGCCCAGCTCGGTGCTCTGCCATAGATGCCCATCGATGCTATAGATGCGTAGGCTTAGGGCCCCACCAGGATTGTAGGTGTAGATATTGTCCGCATAGTAATACGAGGGATAGAGCGGACATTCGCTATCGGGGCGCAGTAGATCATACTCCTGCTTCGTCCCCTTGACAAGGAGGTCTAGCCAAACGCTCTGCTGAGCGCCCTCAGCGATGCCCCAGGCGCCACCACTGCGCTTGTGCCAGATATCGTAAGCTCGGTATATGCTCGTGGCACGTCTATTGTCGGCAAGGAGCGGATAGGTTAGCTGTTTGCTGTCGTCGGCATTCCTAATAGAGAGTAGATACTCGCCTGCGCTGAGGGTGGGTAGCTCTGTGCCTGGGACGAAAAGCTCCAGCTCATCGAGCCCCACAGTACGCTGTGCCGTGGTGAAACCATCAGCCTTAGCATCATAAGCCTTATAGAGATAGTCGTCGAGCTGTGCCGTCCATAGTGGCTCGGTCTCTGCCGTCTTGCCATCGATGCGGCGTAGCTCTATCTGATAGCTTTGTCCTGGGCTCAGGGTGGTATTCCCCTCGCCTAGGTGTAGGTAGACCCCGAGGGGCTGTACGCTACCGGTGATACGGATACTACGTCCGATACCCGAGACAGCGCTGATGGGCTGATAGCTGCGCCATACGAGGTCTTTGGTAGACTGAGCGTAGTAGGGGCTGATGCGTGATACTACCCCTGTAGCGCCAGCGTGAGGGTCGTAACCCGATAGGCTAGTGGCCCCTGTGTCGTCGGGGTCTAGCCAGGGCTGGAGGGCTCTACTGGGGTCTGCGTTTGTCCAGGTCTTATGGATAGCGAAGTAGGTGTCTTGCCGAGGGTCGCTACAGGTAGAGCGTCCGCCCGATAGCCCCCCGATGATTGCTCCGTCCTTGTCGAATAGGGGCGAGCCAGACGAGCCCGCCTCTGTGATACCCGTCTCCCAGGCTCGCAGGCGCCAGTGCTTCTGCGTCCAGCTACGTATCGAGAGGTCGTAGTCTACGATAGACAGACTCTGGTCGGCGGCTATGCTGACACGCTTGGTCGAGGCTAGCGGATGGTGTATGCCGTAGAAGGGGGCAGAGGGCGTGGCAGAGATATTCCAGCCACTGAAGTAGACATTGTAATAGTCGGGGATGTAGCTCTGTCCGCTGTCGTCGGTCGGTAGACCTGTTATGCGCAGGAGTGCCATATCGGCATCGGGCTCGTAGGCCACTAGCTCGGCACCCGAGAGCGTTAGCTCCTCGGTGCCACGGAGGTCTTGGTCGCGCGAGGGGCTCTCGAAGCCGAAGAAAAAGACCGTCGAACGGCATATCTTTTGGATGATAGGTAGCTGTTTATTCCGCTCGAGGGTATCGATACCCTCGTGGTAGAGCCTATTGATGTTGTGCGCGGCCGTTAGGACGTATGCTGTGCCATCGTTACGGGTGCTGTTGATGAGCGCCCCCGTACCCATCGTATTGCCCTCCATCACCATCAGGACGACAGAGCGAGCCTGCGCCCGATACTCGGGATAGGCCACGGCATTGGGGGCACAACTAATGCGCTGTAGGCCTGTGCCTCGGTGGTTGTAGAAGGGCTCCCCCATGGCGTTGCTAACGGCCGAGGCGCGCAACCCCTCGCCCTGCTCGTAGAGGTCTAGTACGCCATAATGTAGCTGGGCGAGGTGTAGCTCTACGGCACTCCGAGCCATGCCTGCGGGGAGGTTCAGCTCGAGGCTAAGGGCCTCGCCACGGAGGTGGGCTAGGCTGAGTATGTTGTGCGCATTGTTGTTCATGTGGGTGAAGGCGCCACGCAGGCCACTCTCGGCACTATGCACGAATAGGGCTGCGCCCTCGGGTAGGCGATAACGGTCTAGATAGAGCCCTAGCGTCTTGGCACCACGACTGCGGAGGCTCATGCGCCATACCTGCGAGCCATCGGCAGCCGTCTGCCACTGCCCGTGGGTCGAGGGGCTGAGGTCGAGGGGGAGCGTCTCGGCGAAGCTGAGCGTACGCACCTCGCTCCGAGGGTCTATCTGTGTCAGACGCCTTAGGCGTTCGGCACTGGGCGGGGCTATCTCTAGGGTGTCGACTTTCGTCAGGCTACGTGCCTGCGCCTTGCTCTGCATCGTTAGGGAGCTAGGTCGTGCCGGCACACGGAATTGTGCCGAGAGACTATGGGTGCCTAGTGCCAAGAGGCAGAGCGACAATAGGCAGACGAGGCTAGAGCGCAGACGCTGCACTCTAGCCTTTGGGCAGGGGAGCAACGCAGGCTGCGCTCCGCCCCTATAGGATATCGGATTATTCATATTGATATGGACTTACTTAGCCTTCTTTAGGGCCTTGTAAGCGTTTAGGTAATGCTTGTAGAAGTGCTTCCACTCGGCACGCTCTGCTAGACGCTGGCAGGCCGAGCGAATATCCCGCAGTGTGCCTAGCTTGCCGGTAGCGTAGCGCTCTAGCTGCTGTGCTATAGCCTCGGCTACCTCCTCGGCATTGTGATCGGTGCGAGCAAGTACCGACACGGGGATACCCAGCTCCTGTGCCTTGGCTTGGCCCGCCAGCTCCTCCTCGGCCCACAGACCGAAGCCTGCGTAACGTGTCGTGATGGTGGGGACGCCAAAGGCAATACTCTCTAGAGGCGTATAGCCCCAAGGCTCGTAATAACTGGGGTACACACTATAGTCCATACCGCAGAGTAGCTGATAATAGCTAAGCCCTACGATGCCATCCTGCCCCGTGAGGTACACGGGTATCTGGATGAGGTTTACGCGCTCGTCCACACGGTCTAGCCCTAGGTGGCGGAGGTGGCTCTGCGTGGCATCCTCCTGCATGTTGTGTAGCCAGTGCGTCAGCGTGGGGTGCTGTAGTGCTGTGCCACGAGCCTCGGGATGCTCTATGAGGTAGGCGAGGTCGGCACGTGGCTCTGCTACCCAGCCAGGGACGAGGACGAAGGCGAAGATACGGCGCTTGCCTCGGTAGGACTGTCTAAGGCGTGCTATGCTCTCTACATAGAGGTCAATGCCCTTATTGCGGTACTCGTAGCGTCCGCCTAGCGATACGAACACATCACGCTCGCCGACCTCGATACCTGTCAGCGACTGGGCAATCTCTCGGAGGCGCTCTCGGGCCTCACGGCGTGCCGCATCGTACTTGCGCCCACGAGGGACGAAGTCCCCCTCGAAGCCATTGGGCAGTACGAGTGGACTGCGCTCGAGGAGTTGTGTACACTCGGCCGCGGTGAGCTTGCTAACGGTGGCGAAGAGGTCGCTCACGTGTGCGGCACGCTTCTCTACGGCATGCTTGGCCACGACGCCCAGCTCGCCCGCCATCTGGTCGCCATTATAATAAGGCATATAGGCATACAGGTCTTTGCCATTGCCGGCTATCGAGCGCCCAACGGTCGTGGCGTGGGTGATGAAGAGTGTGGGTAGCTCGGGGCGTAGCGCCTTGCTATAGAGTAGGCCCATGGCCGTCTGCCACTCATTATATATACACATCACTTGGTCGCGACGTGGGCGCAGGGCATCCACGAGGCTATGCATCACGCGGGCAGCGGCTATGGCGAAGAGACAACTCTCGTCGTAGTCCCCATAGCCCTTGTCGCCCTCGAGGCCGTAGCGCTGCCACATCTCGAAGTAGAGCTCGCCCCGCTCCACCCACAGGGGGCGGAAGTCTACCAGCACAGCGGCAGGCTCGCCAGGGACTGCCCAGTGGCCAACGGCAGTACGCAGAGGGAAGCTCTCCTGAGCCTTATCTACCCACGGGCTGAGTAGCTCGGGGACGGATGGCACGAAGTCCTGTGGTAAGTCGTCGTGTAGTGGGCCGACGAAGATAACTTGCCCTTTGTGGGCGCTCATCATCTCTCTAGCGCGTGAGGAGAGGACGGTATAGATACCGCCCATCTTGTTACATACCTCCCAGCTAGTCTCTATAATCATCATACTGTCGTTCTCCTATATAGTCTCGTTATCTCTTGCAAAAGTACAAAAATAGTGGGTGATGCTTAGTGCCATGCAATGACTATAAGCAGACCCACTATCCACTAAGAGAGAGACTTTTGCAGACTCTGATAAGGCTAATATCGGGGGAAAGCGCGCAGGGTTTCGAAGTTCTGTATCTGGACGAAGGACTTGTAACTCATCCCACGCAAGCCGACAACCCGAGGTTCTCGAGTGGATGGGGCAAGCTCAAACTCATGCAGTATCGGATACCTTGGAGCTTTGGGAGTCTTTATCAGATCGTCTGAGTCCGTTATATACATCTTGGTAATAATCCCTTGCTCGTTGTACTCGCAACCCCACAATGTAATGGCATGTGCTCCAGAATAGCCTGGGTTAACATCTAATAGTACAACCCCTTCTTGCAGGGCCTTCAAGATCAAACGAGAGAAGACCTCTATAGCCGGCTTGGACTGGTCGGCGCTTCCTGTATCCCAGGTACGATAGCCCTTGGTTTCCTCTGAGAAATCATTGCCCCAGAGACCAATAATCCGCTCATACACCTGTCTGAGGTAGCCTCCGCTATTGGGTTTAGGCCGAGCATAGCCAACGGCATTGATCCCCTTATTCTCTCCGGTGAAGTACCAATGGCAACCAATTGAGGATGTCGCGCCTAAGTTGTCCCAGTTGGACTTGAATAGCTCGAATATCCGAAGCTCGTACTCTACGCCTACTCCATTAGCAACACCGTCGGGCAGCTGATACCCAGATTTTGTATAGACATCCTGCCACCATTGCAAGGCTGTAGATGCTGCTGCCGCCCAGCACATCAGACCATCGGAGCCTCTGCCATCACCTTTTTTATTGACGTCATACCAACCGCTCTCCCGACTTACACCATAGGCAAAGAGGGTCCCAGCCTTACCTAGTACCACTTCCCTCCCTGCTGGAGGTGTGGGCTGCTCGACCTCTGTCTGAGGGGGAGTCGTAGGCCGAGCTGCTTGTGCTGTAAGACGAAGTGCATTGGACTTGTGCTTCTCTTTGTAGAGAATATAGACCTCATAGACTCCTGCTTTGTCTGTAGCGAATGCTCCATCTACAAGCGTATGAGGTACTCCATTTATAATGTACTGATAGCCCCCTTGTAGCTGTTCCCCATTGCACGTAAACGTTAGCACGACCTTATCCTTAGCATCGGCTATAAGGCTCTGCTTGTCTGCTGTCAATATGAGAGTGTAGCGTTCTTCTGCTCCTTGCTCTTTGGGAGAGGTAGGTGCCACAGGGGGATTTGCTGGGGCTACTATTTCCGCCTTAGACTCTAGGACTTCCTCTTTCTTACCACAAGAGCCCAAAACAAAGCCGAGGAGAAGTATAGACAATAGTATTCGCATCATCATTTAGGGTATCTAGCGCTATTTTAACTGTATATTTAAGGTACAAAGATATGCAAATAGAGCGATTTGCCAGGCTCTCATGCTCAGCTATTGATATACACGCTAGCGACGCGGGGCGAGATACTAGTAAGGACTTTGTAAGGGATGGTACTGCCCACACCCAGCACCTATATCCCTCGGCAACGTGCTAGGCTCTCTCGGGCATAAGCTACTATATCCTCGACGCCATGTATCGGGCTTAGCGCTGGCGTCTGCTCTACCCAATGGCGCTCCCAAGCTGCGAAGTCAAAGGGAGTACCACTAGGGTCTTGCCATCCCATATCTTACGCTGATAGCCAAACATTCAGCCCTGCATGACCCAGACTGCGTCTTTATTGCCCGAGCTAATAGAGCGGTAAAGACGCTCTCCATAACTGGCAAGCTGCTCGTAGCGTGCAGGAGCGCCGTGGGGCGGGAAGGGTATATCCATGTATTTGTAGCTGTCGGCTAGGTAGAGCCCCCAAGAAATGCCCCA
>CAMBHQ010000039.1 GCA_945867245.1 uncultured Porphyromonas sp. | reverse complement strand
TGAATGGGTTGTCTGCGGTAATCTTGAAGACACGACCATTAAAATTACCATCTGAATAGTACTTTGTATTCCCAATAGTAATATTCCCAACATTAGAGAAGCAAGCTGCCAACATTTCCATATGGTAGATCCCACCAAAAGTATAGTTGTAGAGTTGGCTATTCTGAGTAGCGTCTATCCCACCCTCAATAGCACCAGCGTTGAAGGTCAATTTCACTTCGTTAGTAGCCGTAACCTCCATAAGGAAAGGTATCGTAAATGCTATCTGGGTAACCTGACCTGTAAAAGTCCTTTGCTCAGCTTCTATATGCAAGCCCAACGCCTTATCCTTCGTCCCAAAAGTTATCGACTTGAAGGTAATAGGGTCTAACAACCCTGACATACGCTTAAAGACACGAGCAATCGAACGCTGAGCACGACCTGTGGTATTGGCCTCTACTAGCGCATAGTGGCCCTTACTTAGGAGCTCTGTCAAATCATTAGCCTGAGCCTTTAGAGTAAGTTCACTTTCCTGAGCCTTGAGCTCGGGCTCTGTGAGCGAGGCATTGCTCACAAGACGCTGCATAGTCTTGCCAGCGACAGTAACGGGCTGGAAGAACTCGATACCATCTACGGTATAACGAAACGGATACCCTAGGCTCTGGCCCTGTTGCTCGGCAATCACAATCTGACGCCCCTCTCTGATGGCTCCCGTAGCTACAGTCTGCTCGCCAACTAGTACGTTGAAACGGGTAATAAGATTACCTGTACGGCTAGCCTTTACCTTGGCAAGCTGTTCCTTCCAAGCCTCAGTTGTTGCAGGGCGAAGGACAACTACCGTGCCATTAGTCTTGCCCACGAGCTTTACCTCGCTATCGCTAGCTGCAACGACATCGAAGCTCTCGTCTGTGTGCGCCGATAGTGCAGCCTCAGTAGCATCTTCGCTCGCTAGGCGGATGGCTGCGTTTAGAGGAAGACTGAGCGTCGTGGTGGGAGCAGTAGCCCCCGCAACACTCTTGAGCTCAAACTTACTCGACGTAACAGCATCCTCAGCCTGTAGCTCGCTAGTAGCAGCTACAGAGCCATCTTTGGCAAAACTAACGAAGACTGTATAACCACCAAAACGCTGGTTATTGGAAGGATATATCGCAGCCTCCCAGCCATTCGCTGGGGTCGTAAGTGTTGCAAGGACTTTATCCTGAGCCACCACGACAGGGTCTACAGGCGCAGGTGCATCGTTCTTCTCGCTGCATGAGGAGAGGACTAGTCCGGAGGCAAGGACTAGCAAGCTAGCCTTCTTAGCCCAAGCGGACATAGTGATTAGTTCTTTCATCTTTTCTTGTTTGTTTTAGTTACTACTTAGTTATAGAAAGCTGTAGTTAGCTCGACTGTATTGCTGCTGTCGCTCTTGTCTACAAGCTTTATCCATTTGGGGCGTGCCGTCCCAGGCTCTACAGAGAGCTCGAAGGTACGCCCGTCATAATTACCATCAGTGTAGTAGGTAGAGATATTACCCACGTTAGAGAAGCCTGCTGCTAGGATGTGAGCACTACGATAGATTATGAGCTGCGCCCCAATGTCACCAGTTGAGGTAGAGGCAGCATGGTCGTAGGTGAACTTAACCTCCTTGGGCCCTAGGATCTCTGCATTGAGAAGTAGAGTCGCAGGAGCATAGCTAGATGAGGTATAATAGAACTGAGGTACATACAGCTGGAGGGCTCCATCTAAGACCCCAAAGTACACACCTCCATCTACGATACGACCGCTATAATTATTCAAATGACGACTCATATTGCTAAGCGCCGAGGCAAAGCGACCTGTAGCCTTAGCGGACGAATACTTAAATATTGCCACCTGCAACAAAGCAGGGAGATTCTCCTCGTAGCTGAGCTCAAACTTGCCTGTAGCATCGGCTAGAACAGGCATATCAAGTGTCCCCTTGTTGGTTAGTGTCTGCACCGTAAGGCCTGCAATACTCAGGGGTTCGTATAGCTCGAGTCCTGTAGAGGTGAAGCGGAAGGGAAGGTTGTAATCCACCCCCTTGTAGGTAAAGAGCAGGTGACGCTTACCCGTCATACGTACTCCAGATACCACTGTACCATCTATCTGAGCCTTGGCAGTAGGTAGGAAGTAGTTGTTGGCGGCGTTTTTGATGTTCTCCACTAGGGGCTGCCAGTAAGCAGTCTTGAGTGGCTTTAGCTCTGCATAGACCAGACTGCGCACACCACGTAGAACTACCTTTTCTTCGGTCGCACTAATGATCTGAAAACTATAGTCTCCATCGGCACCTGTCGCTCGACTAGCCTCGAAGCTTTCGCTCGCAGGCTCAGAATACCTATGCATCGATACGTTGTAAGTATCGAAGGTCAGCGTCGGTCCATTGCTGTTATCTATAGCATACAGGCTCTCCGTAACATCCGCAGGGTCTATCTGTAGCTCGTCGGATATAGAGGCTGTGCCGTTCTTATCGAAACGCACAAAGAGTGTATAGCCACCGAAGGTCTTATCCGGAGAGGGGTAGACACTCATCTCCCAGCCATAGACAGCCCCCTGCAGTGTCTTTAGCGCCTCATTCATAGTGCGCTGTGTACGCTCGGCAGGAGTCTCAGAAAAGATATTCTGGTCTTTCTGACAAGAGGCCAATGGCAGCAACAATACTGCCCCGAGGGCCAGTCTAAAGATATATTTAATACTGTTCATCACCTTATCTATTTAATCGTTAGTCCCGTGAGGTCTTGCTCCCCGAGCTTAGCCTGACGTGCCAAAACAATATCGCGCAGGCCGACAAGGCTAATACCCCAGTCGTTTTGCAGATAGCTCTCCACAATATTGTATTTCTCTTGTATCAGCGCACGGCCGGTACTACCTGCGAGACGCATCTTAGCCTCCCACAGTGCGGGCGCATCTGTCATAAAGATAGACTGTATCTCTACGAAGTCCTCTGCATGTTGGCTAGAAGCATAAGGGCTGATAAAGCCCGCACGCAGTGCATTGAGGGTAGCCACATCGATCTTCTGAATATACGACGATATATTGTTGTACTCGCGCATCTGCGCTACATACTCAGGCTCCTGACGTAGTGTGGCAATAAGGCTCGCTAGCTCGGAGATACGAGTTGTCTCTTCTGGAGTACGATTGTCCTTATTCTGAAGCGCAGTACGCTCATCAGCATAAGCATAATACTGTACAACCTTCGGATAACGGGCACGCTCCTCTAACTGGAGAACACTTCGGATATCTGTGGGTGTATTCCACTTGCTACTCCACGAGTCTGACACATAGCCTGTAGCCGTTATCTGTTGGAACTCCTGGGGATAAGGCTTAGTCTGGTTCTGAATGTGTCCGAACTCGTGATGCACCGTCTTGAAGTAATAGCGGTTGAGATGCTCAGAGTCGGTAGGCTTCAGCTCATTAACCATATAGAGCGTCATCTTGCGTCCGCCCTCTGCCGTACCCAGTACCATAGTACCATTGGTGTTGTATGCAGGCGATCCGATAAGGTCTAGGAGCTTGGGGAAGAGCGTACGCACGAAGGCTTGCGAACCTGTAGCCTCGTCATAGGCCTCTAGACAGAGGTACTTGACAAGGTGTGCCATCTGTACGCTCTTATCAAATTTGGCCGGAGCAAGGTTGTAGTTGAGGGACGTCTCGTTGTCCTTCATACGATAGCGCAGCTCGATATTGTATGGCGTCATAAAATAGTGCGCTAGCCACTTATCGAAGTCGTTCTCGACTCTTGGCTCGGCTATCACTACAGTCTTGGAGCTATCTATTGGATTGTCCTCTCCACACGAAGCCACACCCATAGCAAGACCTAGAGTGATGAGGCTGGGGATAAGGATATGCTTTCTTAGTTTCATTATCTCTCTCGTATTATAGAGTTTGACTACTGGCGGTTTGGGGTCATACCTGCAGCGATAGACTCCTCTGGTATCTGGAAGGCAAGGCGCTTGTCGTCCTTGGTGAGCTTATTGGCTGTCTCCACAGCAGTCGTACCACCTACAACGTCCACACGTGCTACCTCTATGCCATAGCGCTTGATATCGAACCAGCGTAGGCCCGTCTGTATAGTCTCGATACGACGCATATGCAGCAGCACTTGCAGATAGTTCTCTTGCTCTGAGCTAATCGTCCAGCTCGCATTGAGGCGCTTACGTGGCGTAGGGACTGTAGGTGTATGATAAGCCGTAGATTCATTCCAGGTCTTAATACTCTCAGCTGTCAGCTCGTTGTAGGTACTATAGGTATTGCGGAGATAAAGGTTCATATCTGCGAGTGCCTCTGCGTACTTGCCGAGCATTATACTAGCCTCGGCCCGTACGAGCAAAGTCTCATCTGTGGTAAAGTCGGCATAGGTAGTGCGCAGGTAGCCCGTACCGGCTACACGGTCTGTGTACTCTATCTGGAATGGATTCTTGGGCAATATGACCTTACGATAGGGGTCTGTAAGGCGCTCTGGCATAACCTTCATGGCTGTAGAGCCCCAGGCGTTGGCTGCTGCTACAGTCTCGCGGTCTGCTACAAAGCTCGAGTGCGTATAGCGCGAGCCCACCGTAAAGAAGCCAAAGTAACGCCCCTGCGAAGACATATCCGTAAGGAGCATAAGGTTATTGGCATTGCTGTGGTCCACCCACTCTATCGCTCTATTGTTGAACCCACCCTGGCCACTGGGTAGAGCCAGTAGCTGCGCATAATCGCGTAACTGGTTGGCAGGAGCCGAGCCAAGGACAGCCTGAGCATAGCTATAAGCCTTGTCCCACTTCTGATAAAAGAGGTAGAAGCGAGCCGCAAAGGCGTTAGCTGCCTTCTTATTAAAGTGGTACTTGGGGACAGAGTAGGTCTGGTCGTTGAGCAGAGGTAAGCCTTCCTCAATGTCCGCTGCTATACGCTCGTAGTTGCTTGCGAGCGTTTCGCGAGTGTACTTCGGATTGAGGGTAGTCTCTGGCTTGGTCATATAGGGCACACCTAGCTTAGAGCTTGCCGTAGCTACATTATAAGGCTCAGCGAAGAGGTTCGCCAGCAGATAGTGTCCATAAGCTCGGCATAGTAGAGCCTCACCCTTGAGGGGCTTGAGGTCTGCACGATCGCCCAACTTCTCTATAGCCTCCAAAGCTGCGTTGGCCGTCTGTATAGCGCTATATACCGACTCCCACACACGCCTAGGGCTCTCGTTGGCTGACTCCGTTACATCTTCCCAAGCATAGAGCTGGTCATAGAAACGTGTTGTGTAGGCAGCCGCCTCCGTATTGTGTACCACATTATCTGTAGACAGCTCAGTAATCAAGCCATACCCCTGATCGGGATAAGCGGATATGAGCAAGCTACGGATATCCTCATAGCTATCGACCTCAGCACGGCTATCAGGTAGCGTACTCAGGAAGTCATTGCAGCTCGACATAGCGCTTACTACAAGCGTAGAGGCTGCGAAGAGCTTTATATAATTGCTTAGTTTCATTGTTATTCCTCGATTAAGTCATACTATATACCCACACGTAGCGTCATCGTGAACTGACGTGCTAGAGGTGTAGCTACCCCACCGGTATTGAAGAACTCGGGGTCCTGCCCATTGAGCTTACTATCCGAGTAGATCAGGAAGAGGTTAGAGGCCTGTAGCTTTAGGCTAATATCGCTTACTGCTAGCTTTTTAGCCCATGCTTTAGGGAAGTCATAGCTTAGCGAGATCTCCTTCATGCGGATGAAGTCACCCTTGGCTATACGTGCATCCGAATAGTTATAGGCATTGTAGGCATAGTTGAGGTTCGCATTCTCGTAGTTTTGTCTATAGGACGCAATGACGGGCACAGTCGTCTTAGTCTCATCCCCAGGATTTATCCAACGGTTCTCAAACTCACGTGGAGTAGAGCTGAGGTCGTTGTAACGGTTACGGAAGACTGGGTCTAGGCGCACCACATTACCGAAGGAGTAGGTCATAAAGACATTCAGTTTGAAGCCCTTGTAAGTAAAAGTATTCCCAAGCGAACCATAGTCGGTAGGGTCTACAGAGCCTTCGTACTTGAGGAAGTCCAGGCCTGTGCGCTGCTGGAAGTTGATACCCGTAACAGTCGTACTCGTGCGGTCTGCCGTAGTGTAGAAGGTAGGCAAGCCCTGATCATTTAGCCCCGCGAAAGGTATCGAGAAGAGTGCACGCACGGGATATCCTGCTACACCAAAGCCCGAGCCACTGACAAGGTCGATTATACGCTGACGGCTCTCTAGGTCTGTAATCTTATTTGTAGCGTGCGCATACACAAAGTCCGTTACCCAGCTGAAGTCCTTAGTCTTGATATTAGTAGACGATATCGAGAGCTCGATACCATTAGAGTTCATCGAGGCTACGTTGCCATACTTGATCGTCGAGCCCCCTAGTCCCATCGTATTGATAGGCCCGATAAGGTCGAAGTTATTGCGGTGGTACCAGTCAAAAGATAGGTTAATGCGATCCTTGAGGAAACCTGCATTGAAGCCGAGGTTAAGCTCGTGCTTCTTCTCGTAGGTCAGCTCGCTATTCTCTGGCCAAGCGATGACGTATCCCGTCTCCTGCTGCGAGGCATGAGCACGCCATGGTGTGGCACTAGTAACGATCATTGTAGAGTTCGTTACACTAGCTGGCCCCTTATCAGCGGTCAGAGAGTAGGAGGCCTTAAGCACAAGCGAAGAGAGCGTAGGACGCAGGCCCGAGAAGAACTTCTCTCTGTCTACCGTCCACGAGCCAGAGACGTTCCACGTAGGGAGCCAACGTGCAGATATGCTCTTACCCATTTTATTGGTACCCTCGTAACGGAAGGTGCCATTCAGCGTGTACTTACCATCGATAGAGTAAGTGGCATTGGCAAACATAGCCACATTGCGGTAGCGAGTATTGAGCAAGCCGAAATAGCTAGTACCCTCCTCCTGCATACGCTTAAAGTACAGGTAATTGAAGAGAGCTGTCTCCCCCTTATCAAACTGCATACCCACGCCATTATTCCACTTAGAGTGACGGTCGTAGGCATTCACCTCTACCCCCCCGAAGAGACTGAGGATATCACGGCCCAAATCCTTGTTGTACGAGGCTGAGGCACGGAAGTCCCATGCGAGGATACTGTAGTTACGCGTATTGAAGAAACCACCCACAGGCAGTACTGTGATAGGTCTCGAATAGGGCTGATCTGGGTCTGTATAGAGCAAGGCATTGCTATTCTGAATGGTAGCCGTATAGGCAGCACGCTGTGCCTCAGCTTGGTTGGAGTGCTCACTAATGATATGCTCCGTCTCCGAGCCCGAATACTTGACATCACCTAGCACTGCGAGCTCCAAGCCTTCGATAGGCTTGTACTTCACTTCGCCCTGAAACTTCAGGTCTAGCACATTGAGGTCTAGATAGTTGTTATCTAGCTCATGCAGGATATTGAAGGGGGCATAGCTCCTCGTATAGTACTCGTTAGCCTTAAGCACTCGTGAGGTATTGAGCGCATACGAATAGGGGTTGATATCGAAGTCTCGGCTGACCTCCCCTGTTACCGCATTGGTGCTCTGGCTCAGCGTACCGGGGGCGCGCTGCTGACGCAGGGCCGCATTGGCGATGAGGTTAAGCGACACCTTGGGATTGATACGATAGGTCGTATTGAGGTTAGCCGTATAGC
>CAMBHQ010000038.1 GCA_945867245.1 uncultured Porphyromonas sp. | reverse complement strand
CAACGCTCCGGACCCACGCCCAGACTACTATCGCTATCTGCCTAGCTACTTCACCTATATGGCCACGGAGGCTAATCAGGACCCTCGTACAGCAGAGATCTACGCCGACCTATGGGCTGCAGAGCGCAATGTGCGCTATATAGACTGGGATAAGCTCTATAGTATTAACCGCAATAACACCAGTCCTCTATACAATGCCGATGGGCATCTGCTCGCTAGCGGTGCCCGTGCTCTATATATGATAGAGCACCGCCATACAGACCAGCGTGAGGGCGCTATTGCGAGCAACTTCGCCTGGACTGCTAATAAGTGGCTACGCCTCACTGGGGGTATCAACTATCGCTACAACGATACGCAGAACTACAGCGAGGTAGGCGACCTCCTCGGCGCTAGTTACGTCTATGACATCGACAAGTTTGCAGAGCGCGACTTCGGTGGTGATGCTAGCAAGGCTCAGGTAGACCTCAATAATCCGGACCATATCGCTGTCAAGGGCGACCGATTTTCTTACGACTATCGCACGGTGGTAGAGCGCTATAGCTCGTGGCTCAATGCTAAGTATTCGCATCGCAAGTTTGATGCCTATACGGGGCTAGTCGTTACGCAGACCAATATGCAGCGTATCGGCAATCAGCGCCGTGGTCTATTCCCCGACAACTCGTATGGCGAGTCGGATAAGCTCAGCTTCCTAGACCTCGGGCTTAAGGCCGGTATTACCTACAAGATTAACGGGCAGAACTATCTGGTGGCCAACCTCGCTTACCTAGAGCAGGCACCTACGCTACAGAGCGTCTTCGTATCGCCTCGTACGCGCAATACGGTTATCAGTAACCCACAGAGCGAGCATATACTCTCTGCGGACCTGACTTATGCTGTGCGTCTGCCATGGCTGCGCGGTCGTGTAACGGCCTTCTATACCGACATCAAGGACAAGACCCGTACGATGAGCTTCTACGATGATGCTCAGGCGGCTTTCTCTAACTTTACACTCAGCGGTATTGCCACACGGCATGCAGGGCTAGAGCTAGGCCTAGAGGCCAAGCTGAGTCCAACGCTGACAGCTACCGGAGCCCTTGCTTGGGGACACTATAGCTACAACAGCAACCCCAGTTACATCCAGACGATAGACAATAGTAGCGCTATCGTCGATAGAGATGTGGTCTACTGGAAGGGGCTGATGCTCTCGGGTACGCCACAGACGGCAGCTACACTCGGCTTGACCTATCGTGCGCCTTGGTATGGTACCTTTGGCATCAACGCTAATTACTTCGGACGCAACTATGTGTCTATGAATCCAGTACTCCGTACCGACAGAGCTCGTGCGGGATTTGGCCCCGAGGTAACCACACCTCAGCGTCTCAACGATGGCTTCACTATCGATGTGAATGCGGGGTATTCGTGGCGCATCAAGCGTGATGTATATCTGCGCTTCAACCTCTCGATAAGTAACCTGCTCAACAACAAGGGTATCCATAGCTCGGCCTACGAGCAACTACGTGTGCGTACGCAGACGGATGCCGCAGGGGCTACTCAGCTCTATCGCCCATTCGATAGCAAGTACAGCTATATGTATGGTACTACCTTCTTCTTCAATACTTCGCTACAATTCTAATAGGACGAAGACCATGACGAAAAACTCATATCTAGGTGCAGTGGCATTGGCTAGTCTACTAGCATTGACCTCGTGTACCGACTACAACCGTCCCGACGAGCCTACTGCACGTGTGCAGACGGATATGTCTACGACGGCAACGCATACGATTGCGCAGCTCAAGGCGCTCTATGCTGGTGGTGCTACCACTATCTCTGATAACGTGGTCGTGGAGGCTACTATGGCGAGTGATGATACCGAGGGAAACCTCTACCGTACCGCTTATATACAGGATGCTACGGGCGGTATGGAGCTAAAGCTCTCTCTGGGTAACCTCTCGACCATCTATCCTCAGGGGAGTAAGGTTTTGCTCTTCGCTCGGGGGATGACGCTCGGGCGCTATGGCGGGCAAATCAACCTCGGCTATGCCTCTACGAGCGACCGCTACGAGACGAGCTTCTATCCCGAGAGGCTAGTGGGTAACGTCCTACGCTTCCGTTCGATAGGCGCCGTAACGGCACGCTCTACGACGATAGCCGACCTCAGCACAGCTATGCAGGGGCAGTTGATACGTCTAGAGGGCGTGCAGTTTCGTGAGAGCGACCTAGGGCAAACCTACGCGGCTCCAGGCAACCGAGATACTCAGGGCTACGTAGAGCGTTCGCTCGTAGATCGTACGGGTAAGAGTATTATAGTCCGTACGAGTAGCTACGCCAAGTTCGCTGGCCGTCAGTTGCCCACAGGTTCGGGTAGCGTAACGGCAATCCTAACTTACTATAATACCACCCCTCAGCTAGTCCTCCTGCGCGAGCGTGATGCTCAGCTAACGGAGCCTAGATTTTAATGAATAAGGACCTAATAAAGGAATACAATAATGTTTGCAACGATGCACACCAAGTCGCTAACGCTCCTTGTGGGGCTTAGCCTCCTAGCCACAACATTTGTAGGCTGTAAGGATAACGACGACACTTACTCACGTCCCTCTATAGAGCTCAGCGAGCAGCTACAGACGCAGGGCATTAGCCTTACTGCTGATGGGGCTAGCCAGCAACTGACCTTCACGGCTAACCGCAAGTGGACAGCCTCTGGCCCCGCGTGGCTAGACGTTACGCCTTCGTCAGGCGAAGCCGGTACGCACACGATTAGCGTTAAGGCGCTAGATAATGCAGGCCTAGAGCGTAAGGGGCAGATTCTTATCAAGTTTGGCTCTGGCTCGCAGACTATAGAGGTGCTACAGGCTGGCCGTGGCGAAGTCTCTACCGCTTATGCCGGTACTCCTCTGGCCGAGTTCATCAAGACTTACGACAATGGACAGACCGTTACGATTACGGAGGATGTTAGCTTCCAGGCTGTAGTCATCAGTGATAAGACCAATGGCAACACTACAGACCGCAACGTGGTGGTACAGGCAGAGGGTGCTGGTATCATCGTACGCCTGAAGAACCGTACCGACAATACCTTTGCTCCTGGTGCCCTAATAACCGTCAAGGCCAAGGGTGCTACTGTGCAGCGCTATAATGGTGGCGGTCTACAGATAGACTTCTCTAATGGAGGTGAGACGCCAGCAGCCACAGGAGAGACACGTCTGGTAACCCCTGCTGTTATCACGCTCGCAGAGCTGTATGATGGTAAGTACGAGAATATGCTCGTAACCGTAGAGGGGCTCCAGTTTGTAGACAATGCCACTACGGGCAAGCTCTATATCAATACGAGCGCAGATGCTACCAGACCTACTGCTACCTCTTATATCAATGCTACGGACTGTGCTACACAGGCTAAGGCTCCGTTTGAGTCCTTCTCTATTGCAATCTCTCAGTATGCTACGTTTAAGGATGCTGATAGGAGCAACAAGAAGGGACGCATAACAGGTATCGTTTCTTATGGTAGCAATAAGAGATTTATCAACCTGTCGCCACGCGTCCTCGCCGACATTCAGCTAGACCAAGAGCGTTGCACCGAGACGACGACGCCTCCAAGCACGGGCGGTGGTGAGAATCCTGCCACTCCAGTCGAGAACCCTGGGGGTAATACGGGCGGTGATACCCCTGGTACTACGCCAGCTCCAGCAGGCGCACACCCCATTATCACGGCATATGTAGAGGGTACTGGCTTCGATAAATATATCCAGATCTATAATCCTACGGATGCTGCTATAGATCTTACAGGCTATAGCCTCCGCTTACAGCCATACAACACTAAGAATGTTGAGAGCCAAATTCAAACACTAGCGCTTACAGGCACATTGGCGCCGAAGACGGTTATGGTCTTTAAGCATAAAGATGCCTCTAAGTTTGATGGTGTAGCCACAGTGTCTTCGGAGGTGTGTAACTTCAATGGTAACGATAACGTTGCTATCTTCAAGGGAGATGCCATCGTGGACGTTATCGGGACCTGGGGGGCAGCATGGTTTACCAGTGAGCTGACCAAGGGTGTAGCTGTGGATAAGGTGTACAAGAGAAACGCTTCTGTTACCGGAGCCAAGGCGACCTTTGATGCCAGTGAGTGGAGCTGGACGCCTATAAAGGACTACACCGACTATAACTTCCTTAGCACACGTCCGTAATGACTAAGCTATTATTCCGAAAGAGCATTCTAGCAGTAGGGGCGAGCCTCCTACTGCTGGGGCTCCCTAGCTGTGGCGATAGCCAGGGGCTAGTGGACTCTAGCGAAGTCCTCAGTACCTCGACAGATATTCGCATCAGTGGCGTAGCCGATGGCAAGATACGCACGACAGGTACAGCGGCTGAGAGCTTCTTTGTTAAGGTAAACAGCGCCCAGAGCTGGACGCTCAGCCTACAGCCTAGTAGCGCCAGCGAGTGGCTCAAGCTAGGGGCAAGCTCGGGCTCTGTAGCCCTAGACGAAGGCATCAGCGTAAGCCTGACGCAGAATACAGGTGAGCAGCGCGAAGCCAAGATTATCCTAACCTCTGCCGACAACACGACGAGTGAGCTACTCATCGTACAGCAGGGCGTAGCCACGACGACTACCCCCACGCCCACTCCGCCAGAGGGCTCTAGCGTTGTCTTACCTACTGGTGAGCATATCCACGGAGATGCCTTTCTGCCCGAAGTGCCTCGCCTAATGGGAGGCAACAATATGTACTTCGTTACCTACAAGACCTCCGACGGCAAGCCCAACTTCTCCCTAGAGTACGACGTTAATAGACGCCACGCCCGCTGGGTAGCTTTCTCTTGGGATAAGGAAAGCTCCAAGGACGTAACAGGGCGTAACGACTCCTTCCGCTGGGATGATATTATACCTGATCAGTATAGCACTGACAACTGGTTTAGCGGCTCGGGCTTCTCTCGCGGGCACCTCGTAGCCAGTAACGATAGACAGCATAGCAAGGAAGCCAATATGCAGACCTTCTACTATGCTAATATGAGCCCTCAGCGTCAGCCTCATAACGAAGGTGTTTGGCTACAGCTGGAGACTCTGCTACAGGGCTGGGCGCGTAATAGCCTAAGCTATGATGCCCTCTATGTTACTAAGGGGGGGACGATTGACGATGCGCAGATAGAGGCAACTAAGGTGCGTAACCTCATCGTTGTCCCTAAGTACTACTGGATGGCCGTCGTCCTCAAGCAAGGTACCGAGTATCATGGTATCGCTTTCTGGACCGAGCATAATAAGCCCAAAAGGGTGAGCAGTGTAAGCTCCCTCGCGATCACTATAGACGAGCTGGAGAAGCGCACGGGTATCGACCTATATCCCAACCTTGGTAAGGAGATAGAGGCCAAGGTAGAGGCTGATACGCACACGGCCTTCAGATGGCCTGGTATCTAACCTAGTCTCGGCAGAACAAATAGCGAGGGCTGTATCGGCATTTGCCGATACAGCCCTCGCTGTGTGTAGTCGCCCCTGATAGGAGCGCTCTCGTGATGTGCTTTCTCTAGGCCTGGGGGAAGAGGTCGTCGATGATAGCAGCGAAAACGCCACGTGCCTGGCGTGCAGAGGGCATGCCGTTCGTTAGGTAGACGATGGCGTACCAGTCGTCGCCGTAGTGCACGTAGCCTATATAGGTCGCTACGCCACGCATCGAGCCGCTCTTGAGGTAGCCCTGGACTCGTGTCTCTGGCATTAGGTTGCGAATGGTACCCTCGGCACCTAGGCGGGGTAGCGTCGCTACGAGTGTGCCATCCTCGGTTAGCTGACCTCCGAAGAGCTTGACGAGTGCCTTAGAGAGCGCATAGGCATTGACCTGATTGTCTCGGCTCAATCCCGAGCCGTCCGCTAGGCTGATATCTTGGGCGCTTAGGCCGAGTTGCTTACGCCAGTAGTTGCTCAGAGCGATACCTCGGTCTAGATTGGGGTTTAGGCGCTGAGCGATGGCCTCGGCATACATATTCATGCTGCGGTGGTTGGTAACCTTAGCGAGGACCTCTAGAGGCTGCGAGTAGTAGGTATGTAGCAGCGAGCCCTCGGGTTCGTATCCCTCGTAACTGACGGTCGGAGCCTTGCCAATCGTAATGCCAGCGAAGCGCAGACGCGTCTCTATAGCAGCGGCTAGTGTCTGGGCAGGGTTGTGCTCGGCACGTCCTCCCACTTGATTGTCGGCATAGTTCAGACCATAGAGCCCAGTGCCGTATGCTTTGTCGAGGTCTTCTTTGGCCCAGCTGTCTACGGGGCCGACACCCGTGGCCAGAGAGGCATCTAGGTATATGCCACCGGTAATCTCTCTGATACCTCGCTCCTGTAGGGCCCGCAGTAACTCGTTGGTGAAGCGGTAGCGTTCACCCTCGATGAGCTCGGTGCCGAGTGATGGGTCGCCACTGCCACGTATGAGGAGTGCGCCCTGCAGCTGCCCGCTCTGTATCTGCCCGACTGTGTATATCTCGGTAGGGTAGCGGTAGTGGCGTCCTCGCTCTAGCATGAGCGCACCCGTCGATAGTACTTTGACGATAGAGGCGGGGACGAAGCGCTCGCGACTGCGGTATTCGCAGAGCGTTTTGCCATCCGAGAGGCGTACGAGTCCGAAAGCGATGCGCGCCTTATGCTGCTGCTCGCTAGACTCCAAGATACTCGTTATATTGTCTGTATAGGGGTTCTGTGCCGATAGGCTGAGCGAAGCTAGGCACAGGAGGGCGTAAAACGTATTACGAAAATTCATCATCACAAAGTGGTTCGGCAATTGTCTTATCTAAGCAAGAGCATTGACCCCGCTACTCATAGACGAGCAACAATAAGGGGCTATGATAGTATAACCCATCATAGCCCCTTATTGTTGCTCTGTAGCTGTTATATACTCGAGGTATTATCCTCGGAGTGCTTGAGCTAGCGCTTTTTGGTCTTGGCCCTAAAGTCTTGGAGGGACTTGTTGCTCTCCTGCTTTAGGTTCATGACTATATCACGGAAGATAGCCTTGCCCTTCTCCTCATCTAGGCGTTGCCAACGCTCGATGATGCCCAGGCGCAGATAGTAGGACAGTACG
Source organism: uncultured Porphyromonas sp. (assembly GCA_945867245.1). Lineage (GTDB taxonomy): Bacteria > Bacteroidota > Bacteroidia > Bacteroidales > Porphyromonadaceae > Porphyromonas. Next base: position 646 of record CAMBHQ010000038.1, on the reverse strand, counting down.
TTCTCTATGTCGAAGACCGTCCACTCGGTATGCTCCTCTAGCCACTGCCAGCGTAGGACGTCGATGAGCCGCTCACGTTTGGCGATGTCTTTCTCCTCGGCGATGTGAATGAGCTGAGCCATATAGGGGATTTCCTCGCCGAGACCGAAGTCCTTGGCCTTGCTCGTTAGGAGGGCCTCCTCGATAGGACTATCGCCGACGATATAGCGCTTAGGGTCCCAGTCGAGCTGGCGGCAGGTATAGACGAGTAGCACGTTGCGTAGCGTCTGATTGAAGCGGAACCAATCCTCGAGGAAGGCGTTCTTGCAGCCACTAGCCGAGGCGAAGTATAGCTGGGCTAGGCGGTCCTCGTCGCTCAGGAGGGAGTGGGGGACTGAGGTCTCCTCCTCGCTACCCTCGGGGGCTTGATAGTACTGCTCGTTGAGGAAGCGAATCATATAGCTAGGGACAGTCTCGCTACGTCTTAGCCGATTGCCGAGCGAGGCCTGTGTAGAGATATGGCGTAGCTCGCTGATGGGCAGTGTGATGTGTGCTAGTTCCTCAGCCTCGCTCTCCTCGTCCTCTGTGCGTGGTGCCAATGCGCCGGAGCGGAAAAGCGCCAGGAACTCACGATTCACCTGCTCTAGGCGTAGCCAGTCGAGGCGCT
>CAMBHQ010000037.1 GCA_945867245.1 uncultured Porphyromonas sp. | reverse complement strand
GGACGCCAGATTTTCATTCTGGAAAGAGGGGTTCGATTCCCCTATGGGCTACTAACGAGTAGCGAAGGCTCTAGCGATGCTAGGGCCTTTGGTTTTATGTATAGGGCGATAGAGACTGAGCTATCGGATATGCTTCGCTTGGCATACATTCCCTAACTTTGTAGCAACAAAACACGAAGCTATGACAGTATTCAATCTAATCTCTCGGCGTACTACCGCCCTGCGCAGCCTCGGCTTGCTGGGGCTATTGGCTCTGTCGCATACTGCGCTCAGGGGGCAGCAGGCGGACGAGCCGAAAAGCAAAAAACTTAGCGAAGTCGTTGTACAGGGCGAGCGCCGACCTGTCGGCACTACCAGTGTCGCCAAGAAGCTCTCTAGCCAACGTATAGACGAGAGTATGGGCCAGAGCCTAGCGGCTATGCTGGAGAAAATAAGCGGCCTTAGTAGCCTACAGACAGGTGTCGGCACGGCCAAGCCTGTTATACATGGGATGCATGGCAACCGCATACTTATCGTCAATAACGGAGCCCGACAGAATGGTCAGCAGTGGGGCGAGGGGCATGCACCCGAGCTGGATATGAGTAGTAGCCAGTCGGTCTACGTAGTCAAGGGCGCAGAGAGCGTCCGCTATGGCTCGGAGGCTCTCGGGGGCGTCATCGTGATGGAGCAGCAACGTTTGCCCTATGGCTCGGATGCTATCAGCGGGAAGCTCAACCTACTATACGGCAGTAATGGGCGACGTTTCGGGACGAATGCGCTCCTAGAGGGTGCTGCCCTCGCTAGTCGTCGCCTCGGCTATCGCCTACAGGCTAGCCACAGCAATGGCGGGGACCGCTATACCGGAGACTACATCCTTAATAATACCGGAGACCGCGAGTACAACTATGCCCTCGCCCTAGGCTATAGTTGGGATAGGACGAGGCTGGAGACCTTCTATAGCCGCTATGATGCCGAGCAAGGTATTATGCTAGCGGCCAAGATGGGCAACGTCCATGAGCTCAGGGAGCGTATCGCCATCGGGCAACCGCTTGTCTTCACTCCGTGGAGTCGGCAGATAGATTATCCACGTGAGCATGTGGTACATCACAACCTCACGGCCCGTCTGGAGCATGAGACAGCCTCGTGGGGACAGCTGAGGTATCAGTTCACCTATCAGGACGACCACCGCAAAGAGTACCGCATCCGACGAAACAACAACTCGCATATCCCCGAGGTAGACCTACGGCTACAGAGCCAACAGCATCAGCTACGCTGGACGCATACCCATAACGCTTGGTACGGAGAGAGTGGGGCGCTCTGGCAACATATCAATAACTACAGCATCGCAGGCAATGGCATTACCCCGATTATCCCCAACTACGTAGAGGACAGCTGGGGGGCCTATGCGCTCGGACGCTATCAGGCCGATAGATGGAGCGCCGAGCTGGGCCTACGTCTAGACGGACAGCGCACTGCGGCAGCGGGCTACGATATTGCCGGCAACTACTATGGCGGAGAGCGCAGGTTCACCAACTTCACCTATAGTCTGGGGGGGCACCGACTGCTAGCACCTGGGCTGACACTCCGCAGTAACCTCGGTGTCGCCTGGCGTGCTCCGCATGTGCACGAGCTATACAGCAATGGTAGCGACCATGGCTCGGCGGCCTTCGTGCGTGGTGATAGTCTCCTCAGGAGTGAGCAGAGCTACAAGTGGATAACCTCTCTTAATTATGCTCGTGGTGGACTACGGCTCAGTCTCGATGGCTATCTACAATGGGTACACAACTATATCTACGACTCGCCCGAGATGCGGGCCGATGGCACGCCCGAGTTAATCGTTGTACTCTCGGGGGCTTACCCTGTGTTTCAGTTCAGGCAGACGAATGCCTTCCTGCGAGGTCTTGACTTCGAGGGGAGCTACGAGTTTAATAAGTATCTATCCTACGAGCTGCGCACGGCCCTTATCTTTGCCAACGAGCAGCGGACGGGTGCTTACCTGCCCTATATACCGCCTGTTCGGGTAGACCATGCGCTAGCCTTCCGCCTACCAGCGGCGGGGCATCGTCCCGAGCTACGGCTCGAGCTGGGGCATCGCTACGTGAGCAAGCAGACACGCTTCGACCCCAATAAGGACTTGACGAGCGACACGCCCCCCGCCTATCATCTGCTGAATGCCGAGCTCTCGGCTGTGTGGCGTCTACGTCGCTATGGCAAGGAGCTGAGCCTGCGTCTAATCGGCGATAACCTGCTGAATAAGCACTACAAAGAATACACCAATAGAGCTCGATATTACAGCCACGACCTCGGCCGAGACCTGCGTATCATGCTCGGGTATAAGTTCTAGGGTGCGCTTGCTCTCAGCGCTCTAGTACACGAGTTGAGAGGACTGGCTAAGCCCCCTGCACGATACTAAACAAGCCCGCCTGCAGTTGCCATAGCAACCGCAGGCGGGCTTATTTGTATGGATTTCGTCGTCTAGGGACGTGAGCGCAGGTCTCCTAGAATAGCTGGCGCTTGATTTCCTCTACGTAATCGAGCTTCTCCCAGGTGAATAGCTCTACCTCGTAGCTGGTAGTGCCACCGCCGAGGCGAGGGAAGTGCTTGGTTACCACACGAGGCTCGCGCCCGAAGTGTCCGTAGGCAGCAGTCTCTTCGTAGATAGGCTGGCGTAGCTTGAGGCGTTGCTCTATGGCGTAGGGACGCAGGTCGAAGATAGCCTTGATACGTTCGGCTATCTCGGCATCGCTGAGCGCTACCTTGGCCGAGCCACGGGTATCCACATAGATGTTAATAGGCTCGGCTACCCCGATGGCATAGCTCAGCTGTACGAGCATCTCGTCGGCCACGCCTGCAGCCACCATATTCTTGGCTATATGGCGGGCGGCATAGGCTGCGCTACGGTCTACCTTGCTGGGGTCTTTGCCACTGAAGGCACCGCCCCCATGCGAGGCACGTCCGCCATAGGTATCCACGATAATCTTGCGCCCTGTGAGGCCGGTGTCGCCATGTGGGCCACCGATGACGAACTTCCCCGTAGGATTGACGTAGAGCTTGATGTCTTCGCCGAAGAGTGCTGCTATCTCGGGGCTGTACTTCGCCTTGACACGTGGGATGAGGATATTCTGTATATCCTGGCGAATGCGCTCTAGTACTGCCTGCTCGGCAGCTGCTACATCCTCGGGGCTATCGCTCTGGGGCTTGACGAAGTCGTCGTGCTGCGTACTCAGTACGATGGCCTCGATACGTACGGGCTGGTGCTGGGCGTTGTACTCCACTGTTACCTGACTTTTGGCATCTGGGCGCAGGTAGGGCATCAGTTCTAGCTCGTGGTGGCGGATGGCCGCTAGCTCCTCTAGTAGGGCGTGGCTGAGGTCGATAGGCAGAGGCATATAGCGCTCTGTCTCGTTGGTGGCATAGCCAAACATTATCCCTTGGTCGCCCGCGCCTTGATTCTCGCGCTCGGCACGCTCTACGCCACGATTGATGTCTGGGCTCTGCTCGTGCAGGGCGCTGAGTATGCCGCAACTCTCGGCATCGAAGCAGTATTCGCTCTTGGTATAGCCTACACGGCGGATGACGCCACGGGCCGTACTCTGTACGTCTACATAGGCTTCGCTCTTGATTTCTCCGGCCAGCACCACTTGCCCTGTCGTTACTAGGGTCTCACAGGCAACCTTGCTCTCGGGGTCTATGCCGATGAATTGGTCGAGGATGGCGTCCGATATCTGGTCAGCCAGTTTGTCGGGATGTCCCTCGGATACGCTCTCTGAGGTGAACAAATAATTCATATCTATACGTCTAATCTTACGGTTATAATGTAAAAAACTCGCTTTGGCACTAAGCCAAAACGAGCATCCTAACTAACCAACCTAACACCATGGAAAGGGGCTCGCACAGGGCGAAGCACCTCTCTTTTAGCATTTTTTTGTGTGGTTGCAAGCAGTCAAATCTATCCACGCTTTGGCCTTAGCCACTGCAAAGGTATGATAATTTTCCGAAATAGCAATAGCCCCCTCTCCGCTATTCATTGTACCTTTGTCTCTATGAATGTAATACCATCCCTGCGTGCTTGGCTCGGCTCGCTACGGCAGATGCGGGCATCACTACCCTCTGTACTCTGCCAGCGCTTCGCCCTAGCACTCCTAATATATACGCTCACGCGAGCGGTCTTTGGTCTCTATAATGCCGACCTCTTGGGCTTCACCTCGGCATCTGAGGTCCTCCACGTCTTCGTCGGGGGCTTGCGCTTCGACCTTGCGGGTCTGCTGTACGTCCATCTGCTTGTGATTGCTCTGCACCTGCTCCCTCTGCGCCTATGCTATCGAGCAGGCTATCAGACTATGCTCTCGTGGCTCTACTGGCTCTGCAATGTGCCGGCCTTCCTCTTTAATATGGGCGATATTGTCTACTACCGCTACACGGGCAATCGTACCACGCTGAGCGTCTTCTCTGAGTTTGCCAACGAAGATAAGTGGGCTTTCGTCGGCTTCTTCCTTAGCTACTGGCCGGTTACGCTGACGGGGCTTGCCCTCATGGCGCTTTGGATATGGCTTTATCGTCGTATTGGGCGGGCTACGATGCCCGAGCTAAGTGCCGCCCGCTTCTATGGCCTGGGCATAGCGCTGATATTCCCGACTATTGCTCTGGTGATAGGTGGCATACGTGGGGGCTTCTCGGTAGCGACTTTCCCCATTGCTCCGGGCCATGCTACGCATTATATCGCTCGACCCGAGCAGCGGGCTATGGTACTCAATACGCCCTTTACGCTCATCCGCTTGGCAGGGAAGCCAGGGCTCTCGCCTTGGCGCTATATGCCCGAGGAAGAGGCTCGACAGCGCTACAGTGCCCTCAGGGCGGATGCCAGGCCTAGCGAGTGGACAGGGCGCTTCGCAGGGCGCAATATCGTCCTCATCGTGTGGGAGAGCCTCTCGCGCGAATGGGTCGGCAGCCTCAACAGGCACCTATCCGGCTACGAGGGTTTTACGCCACATTTGGATACGCTGATACGGGAGCAGGGCTTTGCCTTCGAGCGGGCCTATGCCGGCGGGGGTAAGTCTATCGATGCCTTGCCCGCACTTTTGGCGGGCGTACCACGTCCGGGCGTGCCCTTCGTGATGTCGCCCTATTCGGGCAATGCGCTCTATGCGCTACCGCATATCCTCGGGGCGGAGGGCTATCAGACACGCTTCTACCACAATGCCCCCAACGGCTCTATGGGCTTCGATGCTATGGCCAGGCAATTGGGCTTTGGCGCTTACCGAGGTAAGGATGAGTTTGGCGATGATAGCGAGTTCGATGGGCGCTGGGGTATCTGGGACGAGCCTTTCCTCCAGTTCATGGCTCGGGACCTTACGAGCGTCCGAGAGCCTTTCCTAGCGGTGGAGTTTACCACGACTTCTCACGACCCCTATCGTATCCCCGAGAAGTATCACGCCCGCTTCCCCGAGGGCAGGCATCCCCAGCACCGCTGTATGCGCTATACGGACTATGCCTTGGCCGAGTTCTTCCGCACGGCACGCCAGCAGCCTTGGTATCAGAATACGCTCTTCGTTATCACGGCAGACCACGCCACGGCAGGCGACCTAGAGTATTACAAGAATCAGCACGGAGCCTATGCCATACCGATGATATTCTTCGACCCTCGGGGCGAATTGCGAGGGCTCAATACCGAGCGTATCGTACAGCAGAGCGACCTAATGCCCACGCTCCTAGACCTCCTAGGGCTAAAGCATCCTGTGGTAGCCTTCGGGCACAATATGTTTGCCGAGAACGAGGAACACTTCGCCGTGAATGCCCTCGATGGTGCTTATCAGATAATCCGTGGCGATTACCTCATGCAATACGATGGCGAGCGGGTGCTAGGCCTATATAATATACGGCTAGACCCCGAGCTAAAGACGGACCTTAGAGCTCAAGCGCCCGAGGTACTGAGCGAGCTATTGCCACTGATGCAGGCCTATCTACAGGACTTCTCTGAGCGTATGCGCCAGAATAAGTTGCGGCCTTAGTCGCAGGCTTGCTTAGCCCCCAAACATCACCGCCCCTAGTCCTCGTCCGAGGGCTAGGGGCGGTGTGTCTGTGCAGTGGGCGCTTATTAACGTACCTGCACTGTGCCTAGAAGCGACCAATCAGAGTCTGACTGATAGCTATCATAAGCCTCCTGAGGTACCCAGATGTTGTAGTAGCTGCGCACAGGATTGCTCGCTCTCTGGAGCCAAGGGGCCGAGGACCTATCGATATAGATGTCTGTGAGCGTCCTATTACCTGAGAAAGCATTCACATCGATAGACTCGATGCCCTGAGAGATAAAGAGGCGTCTTAGACCAGAGATGTTGGCGAGGGCCTGATTCTGGATGCTCCTTATCTGATGCGGGATACTGAGGTCTTCGCCTTCTACACGACAGCCCTTGAAGAAGCCTACGGGTAGTGTTGTGAGGCCCTGTGGGAAGGTAACAGGTAGCGAGCTACAGTTCTCAAACACGAAACCACCCCACTGCTCTGTCATGCTCTGTATCTGTACGCTCTGTAGGCTTCTACAATTAGCGAAGGCCGCTGCCTCCACAGCCTCTACGCTGCTGGGGATATTGACCTCTTGTAGGTTACGACAGTTATAGAAGGCCATTTGTCCGATGCGCGTCAGACCCTCAGAGATGGCGACGCTCTCGATGGCTGTAGCACCGAAGCTTCGCTCTCCGATAGTCCTGAGGCTCGCAGGCAGTACGAGCTGTCCAGCTAAATCCTGAGCGCCATTGAAGGCATCTCTCTCAATAGTGCGTAGCGTATTGGGCAGGCTCAGCGATGTGAATTTAGAGGAAGTGAAGGCATAAGACTGTATCTCCTGAACGCCCTCGGGGATGCTTAGCGTGCCAGTGAGATGACTTCTACTGAATGCATTGGTCTTGATAGTGCGTAGGGACTTGGGCAGTGTGAGCGTCCCCGTAGCGCCTAGGCCAGCGAAGGCACCTTCGCCGATATCCCTGACGCCCTCGGGGATTACGAGGTCGCCCGTGAGGCTAGAGTTGTAGGCGAAGGCAAAATCTCCGATACTGCGTAGCCCAGCAGGTAGTGTGAGCGTGCCATTGAGCGAACTACAGCCATGGAAGACCGCTCTCTGAATATCTCGGATGCTCTCGGGGATAACGATAGAGCCTCTGAGGTTAACACAGCTAGCGAAGGCAGCTTCGCCTAGCTCGGTAAGTGTGCTTGGCAGGCTAAGCTCGTCCGATAGATTTGTACAGCCACCGAAGGCGCTATTCTTGATTCTCTTGAGCTGAGCGGGGAGCTGGGCACTGCGTAGCTCGGCACATCCTCTGAATGCGTTCTCTCCAATCTCAACGAGTCCCTCGGGTAGCACAGCCTGCTCTATATATGAGGCAAAGAACAGCTTGGTGGGGATATGGGTGAGCTTCTTGGGTAAGATGACAGTGCCGAAGGATGTATAGGCAAAAGCCTCCTCGGGTAGCGTGCTCATATCCAGCTGACTGAGGTCGAGTACACGGATAGCAGCACTATTGGCTCTGAGGAAGCGGAGGTCGGCTGCGTCGAGCGTCCCTGCTAGATGTAGCTCCTCGGGTAGGGCCTTGCCTGCGAACTGCTGCTCTAGCTTGCCGGGGAGACCTGCCACGAGCTCCCTGTCGCCCTTCTGTACGATGACGAAGCTCTCCACGAGCGTAGAGCCATTCATCAGACGAACGCTAGCACTGCGGGCGCTACTGCCTTCGTTGGGCTTAACGACGAAGCGCAGCGTCT
>CAMBHQ010000036.1 GCA_945867245.1 uncultured Porphyromonas sp. | reverse complement strand
CACTAGTCCCCCAGTCTTTGCTGATACGCAAGACGCGCTCAAAAAGATACTCCCCGTCGGCAGACTGCATCATCTGGAAGTCTTCGCTGCCTGCATTACTCGTCAGCGCTAGTAGTATCGTCCAGGCGTTGGGATACTTGAGCGTCGGCAGTACGCTGTCCTTACCCATGTAGGGCGAGATGGTTACTGCATCGATGTTTAGGTTCTCGAAGAAGCTACGGGCGTACTGGTCCCCAGTGTTGCCAATGTCGCCACGCTTAGCGTCAGCGATGATGAAAATATCGGGATACTTCTCTTGGATGTAGTAGACCGTTTCTTCGAAGCTCTTCATGCCGAAGGAGCCCATACTCTCATAAAAAGCGAGGTTAGGCTTGTAGGCTACACAGAGGTGTGCCGTGGCATCAATGATACGCTTATTGAACTCAAATACGGGGTCCTTCTCCTCCAGTAGATGGGCGGGTATCTTGGTAACATCCGTATCCAAGCCAATACAGAGGAAGCTGTTCTTACGCTTAATCTGTTCAAAGAGTTCCTGTTTAGTCATAATCGAGATATTTATGCCACAACCCTATAGTGCAGCTTCCTTCATTCGTTCGATATTCTCGGCGATAATAAGCTCGTCGATAATAGGCTGTACCTCGCCATTCATGATGGCGCCTAGGTTGTATAGCGTTAGGTTGATGCGATGATCGGTAACTCGTCCCTGTGGGTAGTTGTAGGTACGGATTTTGGCAGAGCGGTCTCCGGTAGATACCATGGTCTTACGCTTGGCAGCGATAGCCTCGTTGTGCTTAGACACCTCTATATCGTAGAGCTTGGTGCGTAGCATCTGCATGGCCAGCTCGCGGTTGGCTAGCTGTGTACGTGCCTGCTGACAGACCACGACAATGCCCGTAGGCTTGTGGGTCAGTTGCACCTTCGTCTCCACCTTATTCACATTCTGACCACCAGCGCCCCCAGAGCGTGAGGTGTGGAAGTCAATGTCGGCAGGATTGAGGACTACGTCCACTTCCTCGGCCTCGGGCAGCACGGCTACCGAGGCTGCTGAGGTATGTACACGCCCCTGCGTCTCAGTAGCAGGTACACGCTGTACGCGGTGCACGCCACTCTCGTACTTGAGGATGCCGTAGACACCCTCTCCAGTAACACTAAAGATGATTTCCTTGTACCCCCCTGCTGTGCCCTCGCTCATGCTCGTTACCTCGCACTTCCAGCCACGGCTCTCGCAGTAGCGCACGTACATCTTGTATAGGTCGCCAGCGAAGATGGCGGCTTCGTCGCCACCTGTGCCACCACGGATCTCCATCACGACGTTCTTCTCGTCCTCTGGGTCTGCGGGGATGAGCAGTAGCTTAATCTCCTCCTCAAGACCTGGGATACGCTCCTCGGCCTCGCTCATCATCTCGCGCGCCATAGCACGTAACTCTTGGTCGCTCTCGGTCTCTAGTGTCTCGCGCCCCTCCTCTATATTGCCGAGTAGGTTGCGATATTCCTTTCCTTTGGCAAGGATACGCTCTAGGTCTCGGTACTCCTTACTGAGTTTCATAAAGCGCTTCTGATCTGCAATGATGTCCGGAGCCGTGATAAGGGAGGTGATTTCCTCGAAACGTATCTCCAAGCTCTCTATACGACTAAGCAAATCGTTGTCTGTTGCCATACTATATATACTTGTATTATTATTCGTTGAATGTATTGCGGAGGCTTGCGACTTAATACTCTAGGTCGCCCCATGGACTCTTAATAAGTAGGCTATTGCCCGCCTCGCTCGCCTCTACACGACCTACAATCTGAGCAGGTACGCCATAACTCTCGCTTATCTCGATGATACGTGCCGCATCCTCGGGGGCTACATATAGCTCCATACGATGCCCCATGTTGAATACCTTGTACATCTCCCGTGCAGGCGTAGCACTTTCCTCGTGTATCAGACGGAAGAGTGGTGGCACAGGGAATAGATTGTCCTTGATAATGCGCTTATTCTGTACGAAGTGCAGCACCTTGGTCTGCGCTCCGCCCGAGCAATGCACCATGCCGTGTACCCTAGGGCGCATCTCGTCGAGTATAGCCTTGATAATAGGGGCATAGGTGCGTGTAGGCGACAAGATTAGGCGACCTGCATCCAGTGGGCTGTCTGCTACTGCATCTGTTAGTTGCTTGCTACCGCTATAGACGAGACTCTCGGGGACGGCGGCATCGTAGCTCTCAGGGTAGCGCCCTGCTAGGTCGTGATGCAAGACATCGTGGCGTGCACTGGTGAGACCATTGCTGCCCATCCCTCCGTTGTACTCACGCTCGTACTTGGCCTGACCATACGACGCAAGACCGACAATCACGTCGCCTGCCTGGATATTGCCATTGTCAATCACATCGCTACGACGCATACGGCAGGTAACAGTGCTATCGACGATTATCGTGCGGACGAGGTCCCCCACGTCGGCCGTCTCGCCCCCCGTAGAGAATACGCTCACCCCCATCTCGCGTAGCTCGGCGAGCAGCTCCTCGGTGCCGTTGATAATAGCGCTGATGACTTCGCCAGGGATGAGTAGCTTATTGCGTCCGATAGTCGAAGACACGAGGATATTATCCGTGGCCCCTACACAGAGGAGGTCGTCTATATTCATAATGAGTGCATCCTGCGCTATCCCACGCCATACGCCTAGGTCGCCCGTCTCGCGCCAGTACATATAGGCTAGCGAGCTTTTGGTCCCCGCCCCGTCGGCATGCATGATATTGCAGTACTCGGGGTCGCCACCGAGTATGTCGGGAATAATCTTGCAGAAGGCAGAGGGGTACAGACCCTTATCTACGTTCTTAATAGCATTATGCACGTCCTCTTTGCTTGCCGATACACCTCGCTGAATATATCTCTCGTCCATCGTGTTTGGGTTTAATGAATATCTCGCTATTTTATCGTAGACGCAGTACATCACCCTCCTCGGGAACGTAATCTTCGTCCTTATTATTCAAATTATACAGGCTCTCTAGGCGAATGCCATAACGCTGAGAGATGCTGTGCATCGAGTCCCCAATAGCGACCTTATGCGTCTTGTACTGCTCTTTGGCAGAGCGGTGCTTACGCTCTAGATACACGACCTCTCCCTCCTGTAGGGCTAAGTCTTCGGGGGCATCATTGTAGTACGCCAGCTTACGCAGCGGTATCCCTGTCTCTTGGGCTACACGCTCTAGCGTATCATTTGGGTCGGCCAGCACATAGAGCAGGCCATAGCTCTTGTACACAGGGCGTAGAGGCTTACCCGCAGTCTTGGCTGTCTCCTTCGGCTGATTGACCTTTGCAGGGCTAGCTTGACTAGCTGTCGTCCCCATCCACAGAGGGACTTGAGACTTATCTAGAGCATACAATTCGTAGGTCTCGATAATCTGTATGAGCTTATTGGCGTAGCCCTTGTTGGTCGCATAGCCTGCACGCTGTAGACCTGCAGCCCAGCCTTTATAGTCATCCGTACGCAGATGGAAAAGCTTAGCATAGCGTGGCTTCTTGAGGAAGAGCGAATGGTCTTCGTAACTCTCCTGCCAAGTCTTGTAGCCACGGAAGCACTCATTGGGTGCATCGTCGGTTTTATAGGCCTTACGCCCCGTCCAACCGGTGTGGCACTTGATGCCGAAGTGGTTATTAAAGTCCACGGCTAAGCTGCTCTTACCTGCCCCTGTCTCTAGAAGGCCCTGAGCCATCTTGATGCTGGCAGGGATGCCATGCTTATCCATCTGACGAATAGCCTCCTTGTAGTGCTTACGCACATAGTCCTCATAAGCAGGATAACGTTTGGGAAGCTGAGCCATCACGGACACGCAGGACAAGAGTACCCCTACTAATACCTTATATATTTGACCTCTATACACTGTCTGTCTTATTCTGTATGGTATGAGCACAACACGCTCAAATTTTCACAAAGATACGAAAAGCCCGCCATACCACCTCACCGACTGCACAATCGGAAGTGCAAGAGTGAGGGGCCATTAAGCCTAGAGCCCATACACAGCAAGAGCATCGAGGGCTAAACTCGATGCTCTTATATCTCAGCTCCCACATAGGCGCATAGGCCAGCTAAAACCTATGTTCTACTGCCAACCCAGTAGCCTACCGACGAAAGTAGCAAAGCCTAGGACGGGCTTGGGGACGAAGGTCATCATCATATTCCACATAGGCTGCGGTATCTGGTGATAGGCTGCATTGCGGAAAATATTCGGGGTCTTGCGTGCCTTGCGCTCCTCCCCTCGCTCGATAAGGCGTACAAAGTCTGGATTAACCAACACCCCGAGACCTATGGCCACTATATCTGCTGTATGACTATTGTAAGCATCGAGGGCTTGGTCCGGTGTGCGAAGTCCTCCGACACCGATAAGTGCCACGCCACTACCCGACAGACACTCTTTGGCCAGCTCTAGACGAGTCTTGGTCGTATCTGCCTCACGACGAGCCTTATTAGCATAGCCCTGTAGCGACATATGGACGTACTGCAGGTCCTTGGTCGAGAGCGCCTTGATAAGACTAAGGGTCTGCCCCATGGTCAAGCCCTCATCCCCTGCCTCCTCGGGCGTCAGGCGATAACCGATGATAAAGTCCGGACGCTCATAACGAGCCCTAACAGCCATCACGGCCTCCACGACCGCCAGTGGTAAGGCCATACGCTTCTCTAGACTACCGCCCCAGGCATCCTCGCGCTTATTGGTTTTGGCAGAGAAAAACTGCTGTAGTAGATAGCCATTGGCACCATGGAGCTCTACGCCATCGAAGCCTGCCCTGAGAGCAAGCTCCGCAGCACGGGCAAAGTCAGCAATGAGCGACTCTATCCCCTCGGAGCTAAGGGCCTCGGTAGTAGCGGTTACCTTAATAGCCGTATCGACCACTTGCCCTTCGAGTTTGCTAGGCGCATAGGCAATACCCCCATTGAGCTCCGTCAGGGCCGCTGCTCCACCATGCTGCAGCTGAGCAATAGCCAGTGCCCCCTGACTTTTCATGGCCTTAGCCATGCGACTTAGGCTAGAGAGGTCGCCCTCCGAGAAGGCTACAGGCTGACCCGTAAAGGCAATACCCTCACGACTCACAGCGATAGCTGCACTGATAAACAGGCCGAAGCCATAGGCGCGTGCCTCGATATAGGCCAACTCACTAGGCGTTGTATGTCCCTGAGCGTCCGAGGCCCAGTGTGTCATGGGCGCTATCGTCAGACGATTGGGGACAGTTGCTCCATTATTAAAGGTATAAGGCGTAAATAAAGGATTAAACTTGGGGTTCATATTCATCGTGTTCTCTATACTTTACTTATTCAGAGCCCGTTGTACGGTCTCCACAATGACAAGCCGAGGCTTGTCATTGTGCTAGACTTTGGAGAATGCGGTAATCGCAAGGATTGCGTAAGCCGAGAGCAGAGCGGAGTTTACTCCAGCTATGCCGAGGCGAGCAATCGTGCCTGAGAAGGCGTTAAGACTGAGGGCGAAGGGAGTTTACTCGTGTAAATGACCGAGCCCGAATGTCGCAAACAACGAAGCGAGTGCCGTATTATACAATAGTCTCATAGAGGCTATATCGGACGCTAGGGCGGGGGGCAAACATAGCCCCTCGCCCTAGTCTCTGATAGGCCCTCTAGTATTGGAGCCATATCTTACATACGTTGTAAGATGCGTTATACATCTGTTGTAAGATGCGTCTTACACTATATGTAAGATATACTCCCTCCCCTTGTAGTACGAGGTGTAGGCCATATAAGAGCGCCTAGGACAGAGCAAGTGCCACGGATAATGCCTATCTTTGTAAGCAAATACACAGTATTATAAGAAAACATAACAATGAAAAGAATCGTACTTATCCGCCACGGCGAGAGCGTGTGGAACAAGGAAAACCGCTTCACTGGCTGGACCAACGTAGACCTCAGCGAAAAGGGTGTAGAAGAAGCCAAGAAGGCTGGTGAGCTCCTCAAGAAGGAGGGCTTCCGCTTCGGTAAGGCCTATACCTCTTACCTCAAGCGTGCTATCAAGACGATGAACCAGATCCTCGACGTAATGGATCTCGACTGGATCCCCGTAGAGAAGAGCTGGCGTCTCAACGAGAAGCACTATGGTATGCTACAGGGCCTCAATAAGGCCGAGACAGCCGAGAAGTATGGCGACGAGCAGGTGCTTATCTGGCGTCGTAGCTACGATGTACCTCCTACGGCTCTAGAGCGTGCCGATGAGCGTAGCCCATTCAACGACCCTCGCTACGCCTCTGTAGTACCCAACTACCTACCTCTTACCGAGGCGCTCAGCGACTGCGTAGAGCGTGCGCTACCTTACTGGCAGACGGCTATCCTACCCGCTCTGATGGAGCACGACGATGTACTCGTAGCCGCTCACGGCAACAGCCTACGTGGTATCATCAAGGTCCTCAAGGGGATGAGCGACGAGGAGATTATTGCCCTCAACCTGCCTACTGCCGTGCCTTATGTGTTTGAGTTCGATAGCGATCTCAACTACGTGAAGGATTACTTCCTTGGCGACCCCGAGGAGATCAAGGCTTTGATGGACGCTGTGGCGAATCAGGGCAAAAAGAAGTAGAAATATTTTTCTACTTAGCATAAAGTCGATTAAGGGACTATGTACGGCAGCGTACATAGTCCCTTAATCTTTTGCTTGACTTCATAATGAGAGATACAGATGCGCCAGAATGTGCCAAAAGTAGGGCAGGTAGCTAGGGATTTTTGTTCAATATGCCAGTCTTTTATATCTTTGCCTACGTATTCATAAACTCGTCAGCTGCTTAGCCATATCAAGGTCTAGTGTTTAGATCTCAGATAGCCATTCATAATTTCGGCTTGGCTTTGGGTAGGATCTGATGACTTGTGGGTGCATAAAGGATAAAATTCTCAATGTAGTTCACTTATCATGAAAGGAAAGTTCTTAGGAACCATGTCGCTCGTGATAGCGCTTCCGTTCAGTGGCATACTCGATGCTACGGCGGCCAGCTATACAGCGCAGGACCCCTCTGTAGAGATGCAGCAGGGGAAGACCGTTACCGTAAAAGGTAAGGTGGTAGATAAGAATGGGGAGCCTATCATCGGAGCGAACATCCGTGTATCGGGTGCGTCTACTGGTGCCGTTACGGACCTCGATGGTAACTTCACGCTCAATGTATCACCCAGAGCCAGTTTAGTCGTTTCTTATGTCGGCATGAAGTCGCAGACCGTGGCGCTCGCCGGACGTACCTCTCTAGAGATTACGCTCGAGGATGACTCGAAGAACCTAGACGCTGTAGTGGTTACCGCCCTCGGTATCAAGCGCAGCGAGAAGGCCCTCTCGTACAACGTGCAGAAGGTAGACAGCGAGGCCCTTACCAAGGTCAAGGAAGCCAACTTCGTTAATAGCCTCAGCGGTAAGGTAGCGGGTGTCAATATCACGCGCTCATCAGCCGGTATCGGTGGTGCTACTAGCGTAGTAATGCGTGGTAGCAAGTCTATCTCGGGTAACAACAACGTACTCTATGTAGTCGATGGTATGCCCATCGGTAACGCCAACCGCGCTGGTGACGGTAGCGAGTATGGTCGTCCCGGTAGTGGTGAGGGTATCTCAGACTTCAACTCCGATGACATTGAGAGCATCTCGGTGCTGACAGGTCCCTCGGCTGCTGCCCTCTACGGTGCTAGTGCTGCCAACGGGGTGATTATCATCAATACCAAAAAGGGGGCAGCGGGTAGCCTCAAGGTTAATTTCTCATCTAATACAGAGTTTCTGCGTGC
>CAMBHQ010000035.1 GCA_945867245.1 uncultured Porphyromonas sp. | reverse complement strand
GCCCCGGCACCGATGTCGCCGCCGGAGATGCTGCGATGATTATTCGGCCCGAGCAGTACACCATGGCCGACCTATTCCGAGCCTCGGGCTACCGCACTGCGGCCTTCGGCAAGTGGCATCTAGGACTGGGGACAGAGACGGGCCGACAGGACTGGAACAGACGTCTGCCCCAGGGGCTACGCGACCTCGGCTTCGACTACTCGTACATCATGGCGGCGACAGCCGACCGCGTCCCCTGCATCTTCATCGAGCAGGACTCTATCGCCCACCCCGACCCCGAGCACCCTATCGAGGTCAGTTATACCCAGTCCTTCGAGGGTGAGCCCCTAGGCAAGACCCATCCCGAGCTACTGAAGCTACGGCACAGCCACGGACACGACATGGCCATCGTCAATGGTATCGGTCGCATAGGCTATAGCCGTGGCGGAGGGCGAGCCTTATGGAGGGACGAAGACATCGCCGACTCTATCACAATGCGTGCGCTCCGCTTCATCGAGGAGAACGCTCGCCAGCCCTTCTTCCTCTACTTCGCTACCAACGACGTCCACGTCCCCCGCTTCCCGCACGAGCGCTTTAGGGGTAAGAGCCAGATGGGACTACGAGGTGATGCTATCGTACAATTCGACTGGTGCGTAGGTCAGCTAATGCAGACGCTAGAGCGCCTCGGCATAGCAGACAACACCCTAATAGTACTAACGAGCGACAACGGGGCCGTACTGGATGATGGCTACGCCGACGAGGCCTTCGAGCGACTAGGTCTGCATCGTCCGACAGGAGGGCTTAGGGGGAACAAGTACAGCGCCTTCGAGGGCGGGACCCGTGTGCCTATGCTCGTATCTTGGCCCCAAGGCATCAAGGGACGAGGCACGCGCCACACGCTCTACAGTCAGGTAGACCTAATGGCGTCCTTCGCCGAACTACTAGGTAGCCCCCTGCCTACAGGCGCTGCGCCCGACAGCCGAGCCTATGCTGGGGCCCTACTGGGCCGAAAGCGTGCCAAGGCCTGCCCCTGGCTCATACAGCAGGCGGCCAACAAGACCCTCTCCGTACGCACTGCCCGCTGGAAGTACATCGAGCCTAGCGACGGCCCTAAGATGCTCCCTTGGGCCCCGAATATAGAGACAGGCTACCTGCCACGCCCTCAGCTCTATGACCTAAAGAATGACCCTAGTGAGCGCCATAATTTAGCCGAGCGTTATCCCCACATCGTAGCACGTATGCAAGCGATTCTGTCCGAGCAACGCGCCCGCCAGCAATGAGGGCATCACGGCTTCGATGCACTACCTAAGCCCATAAGACATATCCCGAGACCAAGAGGCTCGTCTACCTAATAGGTCGACGAGCCTTCTTATTATAGCTGCACTCCATCTTACAACGTATGTAAGATATTGCCCAGTGCTAGTACTTAATAGCGAGCGAAGCTGTAGCGGGCTTATTTCGTCGTATCTTTGTCGTATGAAACAGACAGATAACATCAGCGGGCAGAGCGTACTGCGCTTTGCCGACATC
This sequence comes from uncultured Porphyromonas sp., assembly GCA_945867245.1. Taxonomy (GTDB): domain Bacteria; phylum Bacteroidota; class Bacteroidia; order Bacteroidales; family Porphyromonadaceae; genus Porphyromonas. The sequence continues at coordinate 6,247 of CAMBHQ010000035.1, read as the reverse complement.
GAGATACTACGCTATCGTGTGCCAGGTTGGGAGGCGATGAGCCTCGAGCGCAAGCTCCTCGTGTACCACCTCAGCGAGGCCACACTGGCAGGACGCGATATTACCTTCGACCAGAACGGACGCTACAACCTAAGGCTCCGCCACCTATTCGAGACCATCTACCAGCACCATCAGGGCGAGCGCAGTGGCTCGGACTGGGAGGGACTCGTCCTATATCTGCGTCGCCTGTGGTTCTCCTCCGGCATTCATCACCACTATGGGAGCGACAAGTTCGTCCCTCAGTTCTCGGCCGACTTCCTGCGCTCGGCTGTCGAACGTCTGCAACGAGAGCAGGCACTCCTATTAGAATACGATACCGCCGAGCTGGAGGTCTTAATACGCGAAATCTTCGACCCCGAGCGCTCGCCCAAGCGCACAGAGCAGAGTGGCGAGGGCGACCTCGTAGCGGGCTCGGCCGTAAACCTGTATGCCGAGGGCGTAGCACAGAGCGAGGCAGAGGCCCTCTATGCCACACAGGCCGAATGGGCCAGTGCTGAGGAACAGGCAGCCCCACCTAGCTACGGACTCAATAGCCGAGTAGCCCGCAACGAAGAGGGCGAGCTATACGAGCAGAGTTACCGCATCGGCGGACTGTACGGCACCGCCCTAGAGGCCGTATCTGGGCATCTACGGGCAGCACTCGCCTTCGTAGAGAGCGAGGCGCAGCGCCGTGCCCTAATGCACCTATTAGCCTACTACAAGACGGGCGACCTAGCACGATACAATGACTTCTGCATCGAGTGGGTACAGGATACCGCCACGAGCGTAGACTATATCAACGGCTTCACCGAGGTGTACAGCGACCCCCTCGGACTCAAGGGGAGCTGGGAAGGACTCGTGCATATCAAAAACGAAGAGGCGAGCAAGCGCACAGAGATTATCTGTCGGGAGGCGGCTTGGTTCGAGGCTAATGCGCCTATTGACGAGCGCTTCCGAAAGCCTCAGCCCGTAGGCATCACGGCCACTGTCGTAGACGTAGCTATGCTCGGGGGCGATAGCTATCCCGCCACCCCTATCGGTATCAACCTGCCTAATGCCGACTGGATACGTGCCGAGTACGGCTCCAAGAGCGTAACGATAGCCAACATACACGAGGCATACCGAGAGGCCTCACGAGCGAGCGGTATGGATGCCACCTTCGTCCCCGATGCCGAGGTACGTGCCCTACTAGAGCGCTACGATGGGCTTACCGACGAGCTACATACCGACCTCCACGAGTGCCTAGGCCATGGCTCGGGACAGCTCCTACCAGGGGTGTCGCCCGATGCCCTCGGAGCCTATGCCTCGGTCAATGAGGAGACCCGTGCGGACCTCTTCGCTCTATATTATATGGCAGAGCCTAGGCTCGTAGAGTTGGGCTTGCTACCTGATGGCGAGGCATACAAGGCTTGCTATTACCGCTATCTACTCAATGGACTCGTTACCCAGCTGGTACGCATTCGCCCAGGCGCCCAGCTCGAGGAGGCCCATATGCGCAATAGGGCGCTCATTGCCCGCTATGCCCTAGAGCGTGGCCGGACCGAGGGTACTATAGAGCTACGGGGCATAGAGTTAGTCATCAGGGACTACTCGGCACTCAGAGGCTACTTCGCCGAACTACTCCGCGAGGTACAGCGTATCAAGAGCGAGGGCGATCAGCCTGCAGCCAAAGCCTTAGTAGAGCGCTATGCTATCCACGTAGAGCCCCAGATGCACGCCGAGATATTGGCACGCTATGCCCAGCTCAAGCTCGCCCCTTATCGAGGCTTCGTAAACCCTAAGATGGAGCTTGTCTATCAGGATGGTGGCATTGTGGACGTGCGTCTAGACTACAGCGAGGGCTACGACGAGCAGATGCTACGCTATAGCCGTGATTACGGACACCTCCCCCTAGACCCTGTAGGCGAGGCGGATATGCGTCAGGTAGAGCCTGGGGCCAAGACACTGGCCGAGGCCAAGACACTGCGCACGACGCTGCGTGGCTCTATGGACGGCATTGTCTCTACGACGATGCGCGAGAAGGGGCTACACTACGGCATTAACTTCGGGCTTACTATGGAGCATATCCTTGCCCGCGCTAAGGCTCTACCCCAGAGCCGAGAGCTGGCCCGCTATCTACTCGGGCGGGATGTCCGAGAGCTGAAACTAATCGCCCACCTTATCTATCCTGCCGAGTCGCTCAGCTTCACCGAGGCCACGTATATGGCGGAGGTATCGTTTGCCAATCCCGAGCTACGAGATTGCCTCAGCAAGCACCTCTTCGACCGTGTGCCTGCCGCTCCCCAGTGGGCTATGGCATGGCTACGAGACGAGCGTCGTTACTCGGATATTAGGGTAGTCGCTTACACCATACTAGCACGGCACTTCACGCAGGGCTATCGCCTAGAGTGTGCCACCCAGAGCGCATGGCTCATCGGTACAGCCCTAGAGGAACTAAGCCAAGTAGAGGACTACATCGGCGCAGAGACACGTGCTGCACTATTGATGCTCAAGCGCATGGGGCGCGCAGATAGAGAGGTACAGACGGCTATCCTATCTAGCGAAGCCTTCGCCCGCTGGGAGGCCTCGCAGTCCTGCACACTGACCGAGTTTGCGGACGACCTAAGATTCGAATTCAGTTACGACCAAGACTAATGGCACAGCTAGTAGGTAGATGGATTGATGATGGCCTCGTAGAGTGCGGACTCGACGAGGCGGGGCGGGGTTGTCTGGCGGGAGCCGTCTTCGCAGCCGCTGTGATATTGCCCGAGGACTTCCGGCATCCCCTGCTCAACGACAGTAAACAGCTCACCGAGCGACAGCGCTACACCCTGCGTCCGATTATAGAGGCTGAGGCTATCGCCTGGGGTCTGGGCTACTGCACGGCAGAGGAGATTGACCTGATGAACATCCTGCGGGCCTCGCACCTAGCGATGCACCGAGCTGTGGAGCAACTAATCATCACGCCCGAGCGCTTGCTCGTAGATGGTAATAGGTTTACGCCTTACGAGGGCATAACCCACGAATGCATTATCAAGGGGGATGCCCTCGTCAAGAGTATAGCCGCGGCCTCTATCCTCGCGAAGACTTACCGAGACGACTCCATGATGGTACTACACGAGCAATTCCCCGAGTACCGCTTCGATAGCCACAAGGGGTACCCGACACCCGAGCATAGACGCGCCATCCGCAAGTATGGCGTATCGCCCGTACATCGCAAAAGTTTTAGACTATTCTAAACCTATCATCCCCTCGTTGCGTTATTAGGCTATACACAACTGAATGACTAAAAACTAAAAGACGATGAAAGTATTAGTAATCCTATCACACAGCTATCAGGCACAGAGTGTGTCCAACGTAGCTATCGCCGAGGAGTACAAGCAGGCAGGCTTCGAGCTGCGCAACCTCGAGGAACTCTATCCCGCAGGCAACTTCGATATCGCTGCAGAGCAAGCAGCTCTAGAGGCTGCCGATGTGGTTATCCTACAGCACCCTATATTCTGGTACAATATGCCTCCTACACTCAAGTGCTGGATGGACGAGGTATGGACCTACGGCTGGGCCTATGGCAGCGAGAGCAACAAGCTCGCTGGCAAGAAGCTCCTACACGCCTACACGACAGGTGCCCCTCGCGACAAGTACACAGACGAGGTGGTGAAGGGCCTTAGCGCTCCACTACGTGCCTCGGCAGCTTTCACTGGCATGGAGTTCCTAGAGCCTATGGGCGTCTTCGGTCAACTCGCTATGGCTAACCCCAACGCTGCGACAGAAGCCCGTGCTTTCGCTCAGAGCGTAATCGCTCGCATCAAGAGCCTCTAACGAGCGCTTTATCGTGCTTATATCCGAGGGCTAGCGTACTGCGGTATGCTAGCCCTTATTCTATCAGTATTGGTGCAGGTGTCTAATAATTTCGTATCTTTGCGAGCAATAATAAAGCAAAGATTAAGTATTTAAGAGATAGATATATTATGTCCGAACATCAGAATCAAGACCCAACAGGTATCGAGAAGATCGAAGAGTCTGTACTGCAGACAGAGCAGTTCCTAGAGAAGAACCTCAAGCTAATCCTCTCTGTTATTGGCGTCGTGGTAATAGCTGTCGGAGGCTACTTCGGCTACCAGAAGTTCGTTGCAGAGCCTGCTGCCGAGAAGGCTGCCATAGCGCTCTACAAGGCAGAGGATAAGTTTATCACAGGGCAAGACAGCCTAGCGCTCAAGGGCGAAGGCGTAGCTGCCAAGGGGCTAGAGGCTATAATCAAGGAGTATTCGGGCAGTGATGCCGCCAACATCGCTCAGGCTTACAAGGGTATCGCACTATACGATGCCGGCAAGTATCAGGAGGCTATCGATGCCCTAGGCAAGTACGAGGGCAAGGATGCCTACGTCGCCCCCTCGCTCAAGCGCCTACAGGGTGATGCCTATAGCCAGCTCGGCAAGTATCAGGAGGCCGCCAAGCTATACGAGGAGGCGGGTAAGCAGGCAGACAACGATGCCATCAGCCCTAGTTGCTACATCAAGGCTGGCCACGCCTACGAGAAGCTCGGCAACAAGGCCAAGGCCCTAGAGCTCTACCAGATAGTCAAGGACAAGTACTACGCTAGCCCTGAGTCGCAGTCGGTAGAGGCCGATATCATCCGCGCTAGTGCCAAGTAACACTTAGCCACTATCCCATAGTATCGCAGGCTAGCTATCCCCTAGGGCGATAGCTAACCTGCGACTTTTTTAGGCCTGCTACGGGCAGAGCTCACAACCTATAAACAACAGTATTTATGTCTACACTAGACCGTATCCAGAGTGGCGAGGCCTCTGCGACTCGCCCTGTAAGCGCTAGAGGATTGCGCTTCGCTATAGCCGTATCAAGCTGGAATAGCAACATCACGGGCGAGCTACTACGTGGCGCCCTAGAGACGCTCCGTCAGGCCGGAGCCGAGGAGGTGAAGGTGATGCATGTCCCTGGGGCCTTCGAGCTAACGAACGCTGCCGCCCGCCTCAAGCAAGAGGCCTATTACGATGCCATCATCGTCCTAGGCTGTGTAGTGCGTGGCGACACCCCACACTTCGACTATATCTGTCAGGGCGTAACGGCTGGCATCACACAGCTAAACACGCAGATTGACCACAAGGGGGTAACGCAGCCTCGTATCTCGCCCGTTATCTTCGGCGTGCTGACGACCGAGACGATGGAGCAGGCCGTAGAGCGCACTACAGGAGCCCTCGGCAATAAGGGCGCCGAGGCAGCAGAGACGGCTATCATCATGTGCCGCCCCCACTGCGAAATCGTTAAGTAAGCTCTCTGCGCACATCAGCGCAGATACAATCATCCCCACCCACTAGTGAACAGGCGTTCACTAGTGGGTGGACTTTTTTTAGCCCCGGGATCGCTCCTATTCTCACCCTAGATAGCACCATATCATCACACCCTAGACAAATCGGATATTCTCCGTATCTTTGTCTGTAAACCTATTAAGCTAAAGAATATAATGTTGCTAAAGAATGTCATCTCAGCGATAAGCCTACTCGCCCTAGTATGGAGCGGTAGCGCCCAGACGACTCCCGAGCCGAACATCATCCCGCGCCCCAACGTGGCTAGCTACCCCCAAGGTATCTTACCACAGCCCAAGCGCATAACCTACCGCCATAGCGTACGCCATGCCCATAGCATCGTTACCTATATGCGCGGAGCTCTGACCCTCCCCCAGACCACGCCAGTACTGCGGCTAGAGGGGGCAAAAGCTAAGAGCGCCTGGCTGCACTTCGTCCGAGAACCTCAGGGTACGAAGCCCGCAGGCTGGTACCGCCTCAGCGTATCATCAGAGGGTGTGCGCATAGCTGCCACTTCGATGGTGAGCGCTACGCTATCGAGACACTACGTCAGCTATACGACGCTCAGGCAAGTGGCTATCGCTATGCCAACATCGTCGATGCCCCACGCTACGCTTACCGCGGTCTGATGCTGGACGTCTCTAGGCATATGTTCCCTGTGGAGTATATCAAGAACTTCATTACCGAGATGGCACGTGTCAAGCTCAATCGCTTCCACTGGCACCTCGTAGATGGTGGCGGATGGCGCATGGAGAGCAAGGCTTATCCCCTCCTAACGGAACGAGCAGCCTACCGCACTGAGAGCGACTGGGATAAGTGGTGGCACAGTGGCGACCGAGCCTTCACGACAAAGGATGACCCCAAGGGCTATGGCGGATACTATACGCAGCACCAGATACGTGAGGTTGTAGCACACGCCACACGCCTAG
>CAMBHQ010000034.1 GCA_945867245.1 uncultured Porphyromonas sp. | reverse complement strand
TCTTTCATCTCTATAAGAATGCTTGTTATAGGTCTAGGGTCATCCCCTCGTCGACAGCCGTAGTATTCGCGAAGACCTCTCGGGCCTGCTCTTCGAAGGGTTTTAGCTTATTGTGTCGTGCCGAATAGTGTCCGATGAGCAGGCGCTCCACACCGGCCTCTAGTGCCACCTGTGCAGCCTGGCGGGCCGTGCTATGATGCGTCTGCTGAGCTCGAGCCTCATCGCCATCTAGGAAGGTCGCCTCGTGGTATAGGGTCCCTACGCCTCGGAGCTGCTCGTGTAGCTGTGGCAGGTAAATCGTATCGGTACAGAAGGCATAGCTACGGGCCCTGCGTCCTGGGCGTGTCAGACGTGCGTTAGGGATAACTTCGCCCTCGTCATTCGTCCAATCCTCCCCCCGCAATATATGCTGATACTGGGCTATCGGCACACGATAAAACTCACAGCTAGCCTTATCGAGATGCAAGGCCTGACAACGCTCCGTGAAGACATAGCCCTGACAGGGCAGTCGATGCCGCAGCGATACCGAACGCACCGTTACACTACGGTCTTCGTACACGGTCTGTGGCTCTCGGTCGTCATACTCGCGGACATCTAGCGGGAAGGCGATCCAGTCGAGGAAGAGACTACGCATACCCTCGACGAGGGCCTGTGTACCCCGTGGTCCTATGATAGTCAGAGCCCGTGTCCGCCCGAGCATACTCATCGAGGACAGCAAGCCTGGCAGACCGTAGATATGGTCGCCGTGGTGGTGCGTCAGGAAGATACAGACGATGGATTCGAAGCACAGCTCCCGACGGCGTATCAACTGCTGAGTACCCTCGCCACAATCTAGTAGATAGAGCTTGCCACGTAGCTCTAGCACCTGAGCCGTAGGGTTATGGCGCTTGGTCGGCAGGGCCGAGCCACAGCCTAGTATGTGTATCTTGAAGTCGGACATTTCTGTATCATTAGCGTCGTGTCTGGAAGAAACTTTGCATCAAGGCTCTAGCCTCCTCGGCCAATACGCCCCCACGCACAGCACAACGCTTAGGGATTATATTAGTGGAATAAACATGGTAGCCAAACTTCTCTTCGCTCGCCCCATAGATCACCTCACGGACACGTGCCCAGCGGATGGCTCCGGCACACATAGCACAGGGCTCTATCGTTACGTATAGTTGGCAGTCGGGGAGATATTTGGCATCTAGGTGCGCGCTAGCAGAGCTAATACAGAGTAGCTCGGCATGGGCGGTAGGGTCGCTCAGGCGCTCGGTCTGGTTGTGTCCTCGGCTCACGATACGCCCCTCATATACGAGGACAGCTCCGATGGGCACCTCCCCCTCTTCGTAAGCTATGCGCGCCTCCTCTAGGGCGGCACGCATGAAGTGTTCGTCTGGGCTCATAGGCACATCTCCTCCTCGCTGAATAGCATCGGCTGATCGCGCTCGTACTCCAGGACCATCTGGCTAAGAATCAACTCGCGTACGATACGTGCTTTCGTCTTGCTCCCACTACGGAAACGCTTGCAGTACTTGTTTATGGCCTCGTGTTCTTCCTCCGTGAGGGATAGGACTAGGCGATAGGTCCGACGTGGTCGCTCGGCTACTTGGGACCTCTGCGCTTTGCTGCGATTACTAGCTTTACTGCGCTTACTAGAGCTCTTAACCATAGGCTATAATTCTGAGATTAATGTGTTGCGATCTATCCCTTCGACGCTATGCCCACGGCTTGTCAGCAAGGCTTGCCAAGCACGATGATAGCGCCCGTAGCGGTCTATGCGGAAGTCTTCGGTGCCGTGGCCATCGAGCCTATCGACCACATGGCCGATGCTTAGCTCGGTGGGCGACTGAGCCGGCTGGTAGTAACCCGTCTCTTCGTCCTCGGCCCAGCGCACCTCTATAATCAGTCCGGCCTGCTCTAGCCTAGCGAAGACAATACCTGCCATACGTAGCGGGATACAGCACTCACGGCTCATCTCCTCGATCGAATAGGGCCGTTGCTGCACCTGCTCGAAGCGCTGGAGCATCCGCTGCAGTATCAGTATAGCTACGAAGTCTTGGTACCTACGGCTAGACTTGTCTACTGCCGTGCCGAAGGTATAGCGGCTGAGGTTCTGTATGCTGTATGAGAGCTGAGCGCCGAAGAGCGTAATCGACCACGAGAGCTGTATCCACAGGAGCATCAGAGGCAGGATAGCAAAACTACCGTAGATAGCATTGTAGCGCGAAATCCATATCAAGCCCTCGATATACAGCATCTGGAAAATTTGATAGGTTATACCTGCTAGAATGCCCGAGATAAGCGCTGGGAAGAAACGTACCCGCACATTGGGCAGGAACATGTACAACCCTACGTAAATAAGGATAGAGATGAAGAGCGGTAGTAACTGTAGCGTAGAGCTAAATATCGTATGGAAAAAAGGCAGCTCGGCCAGCACACTATTGCTGATAGCACTAGAGGCCAGCGTAATCATACTCGAGACCGTAATGACTAGGGGCAGGAGAATAAACAAGCCCAGATAGTCGAGAATACGTCGCCCCCAGGGGCGTCCGTGCGGTGCCTGCCAAATATCATTGAAGGCATCCTCTATACCCGCTATCAGAATAATCACAGTGTATAGCAATATCGCCAGACCAAGCCCAATGAAGAGCCCGCCCTGCACCTGATTGAGGTAGTTATCGACGTAAACGAATATCTGCGCTAGCTGTTCCTGTTGCCCAGGGAGTGCCTCCATCAAGGCATTGTGGACTATAGTCTGTAGCCCGAAGCCCTTAGCAATACCGACAATAATAGCCAGTATCGGCACAATAGAGAGCGCAGTACTATAGGTCAGTGCCGAGGCTTTACCGACAAGGTCGCGCTCTATGCCACTGAGCACTGTCTGATAGATAACCTTGATAACGCCCACGAATAAACGTAGAATATGCGGAGTCTCCTCGGGGGTCAGACGCCACATATCGAGCCGCAAAAAGCGGTACAACCTCAGGGCATAATAGCGCCCTCTACGTAATCGGGTTTTCATCTAGGTATCCTCATCATATATATCAGTAATGAGCAGGGGCAGAGGGGCTATAAGCCGGGTTCTGTGCCACGGATACGTGCCCCATGGTGTCTGTCATTTATCTCGACCATACATCTCTGCATGGCTCTAGCAATCTACCCTCCGACTGGGGCGAGCAACCCTCATAACGTCGGTTTACATGATCTTGCAACCCATAAGGCGTACGGCTCCTGCTGTCGCCAACAGGACCGGTGAGCTCTTACCTCACCTTTTCACCATCACCATCGCTAGACCGAGGTCTAGGAGGCTGTTATTCTCTGTTACGCTACTCAAACCTCGCGGCCTGCTACCCGTTAGGTAGTATGGTGCTCTGCGTTGCCCGGACGTTCCTCATCGCATGGCCATAAAGCCAAGGACGCGACAGACCGCCCCTCTGCCTAAGCGCTCTATTACTTCGTTATTTCTACTTTCTTCGTGGGGTCTAGCTCGGCATTACGACGCTCTACCGCCTCCGCCACATTCTGCGCTAGCTGACGGAAGAAAGCCCCCGTTAGACTGCCCTCGTGCGTCGCTGCAGGCGCCCCGCTATCCCCACTCTCACAGATGCTTTGCACCAGAGGTATCTGCCCTAGGAGCGGAATACCTAGCTCGGCAGCCAACTGACGACCGCCATCCTTGCCAAAGATATAGTACTTATTCTGTGGCAATTCGGCAGGCGTAAACCAAGCCATATTCTCTACCAAGCCCAGCACAGGTACCCCGATTTTCTCATCGAGGAACATACCTATACCCTTGATAGCATCGGCTAAGGCTACCTGCTGAGGCGTAGTTACCACCAGAGCCCCCGTAAGGCCCAGCGTCTGCACCAGCGTTAGGTGAATATCGCTCGTCCCCGGAGGCATATCGAGGAGCAAGTAATCGAGCTCGCCCCAGTTGCCCTCGCTCAGGAGTTGCTTCAGAGCATTGCTCGCCATGCTACCACGCCATAGCACAGGGCTATTCTTGTCTACGAAAAAGCCCATCGATAGGAGCTTAACCCCATGACGCTCGATAGGAGCTATCAGCTCGCGCCCGTCTACCTCCTCCAGCACTGGGCGTGCATCCTCGCAACCAAACATGATAGGCGCCGAAGGGCCGAAGATATCGGCATCCAAAAGACCGACCTTATAGCCAGCCTGAGCCAGGGCCACTGCTAGGTTGGCAGAGACGGTGCTCTTGCCTACCCCACCCTTGCCCGAGAAGATAGCCACGACGTTCTTTACCTCGGGCAGGAGCTTCGCTTCCACCTTGGGCTGTAGCTCGGGTACCTTGACGGCTATATTGCCTTTAATATCTACGTCCTCGCCCACATAGGCTAGGATGGCTGCCTCTGCTGCCTTAACGACACTCTTGATAAAGGGTGAGTTAGGCTTGTCGAATATCAGAGAGAAACTTACCTTGTTCCCCTCAATACGAATATCATCCTCTACCATGCCGGCCTCTACGAGGTTCTGTCCGTTACCGGGGTAGCGCACCTTGCTGAGGGCTTCGAGGATTAGATTGGGATATAATGTCATCTTAATAGTCTGTTATTATGTGCCTACTGTAGCAGCGTACGTGCATTGCGCCCGAAGCTACGATAGTCGTCGTACTCGATATCAATATCTGGCTCTTGTAGACCGCCCTCGGGCAATGCAGGCACAAATTGTAAATACTTGATGGTCAGCCCACGTGCCAGCCACTGCTGCTCGTAATAGGTCTTAATATCGAGAATATCGCTCACGACTTCGCCGGCGTACAGGTCGCTCGTGTCCGTCAGCACCTCGAAGCCGTTTAGCTCCACCATAGCCTTGGTATATGTATATAGGAAGGGGCTATCGCTCTTGAGGTGAATGACACCACCTGGGCGCAGTAAGCGCAGATAACGGGCTATAAAGGTCGTCCCCGTTAGGCGCTTGCTAACCTTTTTCATCTGAGGGTCGGGGAAGGTTATCCACAACTCATCCACCTCGCCAGGGGCAAAGAAGTGCTCCAGTAGCTCTATCTCCGTGCGCAGGAAGGCGACGTTCTTTAGGCCACGCTCTAGACTATCTTTGGCACCCGTCCACATACGTGCCCCCTTGATATCTACACCGATGAAGTTCTTATCGGCAAAGCGTGAGGCTAGCCCTACGGCATACTCGCCCTTGCCACAACCCAGCTCCAGCACTATCGGGTTATCGTTGCCGAAGAAATCCTCACGCCAACGCCCTTTATGCGGGAAAGTCTCCTGACTAATACGCGCCCACGGATACTGGAAGACATGCGGATAGCCCTCCATCTGAGCGAACTTCGCTAGTTTGTTTTTACCCATGCTAACGGCTTAGTCCTCGAAGAGTCCTAGAGACTCGCTATAGGCCATCTCCCCCTGTACGATGAAGCGAATTTCGTCCTTGCTAAACTGCCCCACTTCGTCTTTCTTGGCGTTCTTGACCACATAGTCGAGTAGTTCCTCGTCATCAAACTCAAACTCACCCTCCTCATCGTCTAGGTCTTCGCCTAGGATGCCACGGCTCTCGTAAAAGTCGTAGATAAGGTCCACGAAGTAGATAATATCGTCATCGCTAACACGCTCTTTGAGGTCCTGTGGGATATAATTGCGGATAAAGGCAACCGCTTCGAGGTCGTCATATCCGAGTATTTCTTCTGCCATAATTAGTTACTGCTTATTTATACGCCAAAGGTACTCAAAACTCGGCACATAGACAGCCCAGGCGAGCCAAGTGCAGGCCGAGAGGGAGCTATCTAGAGACTGTGCAGTAGCACACCATACGAGGCCTTTGCTCGGTCTCATAGGGATAAGGTTAGGCGGATTGTCCTCATCCTTCGACTTCGGGAGAGCCTGTACTAGATCCTCTGCTGTCGACCTACTAGGCAGACACTTGTCCGCCTATTAGGTGAACAAGTGTACACTAACTACTGAACGAGCGCGAATGTGGCAAACAACGAAGCTAGTGCCACTTTATACAATAGTCTTCGCTCACCTCCCATCTCCACATTCCCAATACAACTGCGATATTGCACTGGCATAAACTGCGGAGCGTATTGCTAGAGATTCGACTTTATCCTGATGTAATAAACAAATAGGTCCGGAGCTGTCAGATGACAGCCCCGGACCTATTATATTCAAGCCTTGCCCCTATGGGCAACTGCTAATATTAGTAACGCTCAGCCACTACGTTCCAGTCAATGATGTTCCACACATCCTTGACGTGGTCGGCACGGCGGTTCTGATAGCTGAGGTAGTAAGCGTGCTCCCACACGTCGATACCCATCAGGGGCTTTAGGCCACGCACCACAGGGTTGCTACCGTTAGCCTCCTTGGTAATCTCTAGGTTACCCTCAGCATCGCATGCGAGCCATGCCCAGCCCGAGCCAAAGAGCGTCGTACAAGCCGTTAGGAACTCAGCCTGGAAAGCTTCGAAACTACCCCACTTAGCCTCGATAGCAGCGAGTAGCTTGCCTGTTGGCTTGCCTCCAGCGTTAGGCGCAAACTGCGTGAAGTATAGGTTGTGGTTGAGGAGCTGACCAGCGTTGTTGAAGATAGGGCCTTCGCTCTTCTTAACGATTTCTTCGAGGCTAGCCTCTGCAAACTCAGTACCTTCGATGAGGGTATTCAGCGTAGATACATATCCGGCTAGGTGCTTACCGTGGTGGAAAGCGATGGTCTCGGCACTGATTACAGGCTCTAGCGCGTTGTCCGCGTAAGGGAGGGTAAGAAGCTCAAACTTCATGGTTATGTCTGTTTTATATGGTTTATATTGCTGTGAGCTGTTGCTCTACCCTAATAACCCCATATAAACGAATATGTTTACCTTTGCCTATTATGAAGACTATCAAGCAAAAGACAGGATTAATCGTACTATCTGGAGGTATGGATAGCGTGACCCTCCTCTACGACTATCAGGAGCGCATCGCCATGGCCGTATCCTTCGACTACGGGAGTAAGCACAACGCCTCGGAAATCCCCTATGCGGTGGAGCATTGTGCCAAGCTCGGTATCAAGCATATCACGATACCTCTCTCCTTTATGAATGAGTACTTCCGTAGCGACCTCCTCCTCTCGGGCGGGGCAATACCCACAGAGGCCTACAATGCCGAGAATATGGCTAGCACCGTCGTTCCCTTCCGCAATGGGATTATGCTAAGCATTGCGGCAGGTCTGGCTGAGAGTCATGAGCTTAGCGAGATATACATTGCTAATCACTTCGGGGATCATGCTATCTATCCAGACTGCCGTCGTAGCTTCATCCTGCCGATGATGGAGGCGATCGAGGCCGGCACAAGTAATAGCGTACAGCTCAGAGCGCCCTACACAGATATTAGTAAGACCGACATCGCAGGCATCGGGGGTCGCCTAGGCATCGACTACAGCCGTACCTGGAGCTGTTATCAAGGGGGTAGCACCCAATGTGGCGTCTGCGCCACTTGTCGCGAGCGCCGAGAAGCCATGCAACAGGCCGGAATCCCCGACCCCACCCTGTATCTAAATAAGTAGTCGTGCAATAGCCTCGACTCGTATCCAAGCCGCAGTTGCCCTTACACCGCTCAGCTCCTTCTCGACATCCAGCCGGACCCGCCCCACAAGGCGCTCAAACTCTTTGGGGCAGGGCTAAAGCATTAAAAGCCCTCCTACAGGCCGCACTACCGCGCACCTGCAGGAGGGCTTCTTTATTGCGCCTCCAGGCATCTACACTTGCTAATACCGACCACTAGCCACTGACCACCGACCACTGACCACTAAGCCCTAAACGCAAAAGAGCCCCTCGGTCCTTGGACCAAGAGGCTCTCGCAAAACTGGCAGCTACCTACTCTCCCAC
>CAMBHQ010000033.1 GCA_945867245.1 uncultured Porphyromonas sp. | reverse complement strand
CTCGCCTTTAAGACCAGACTTCGTAAGGTTTAGGGTCTTTAGCGCCGATAGGTTAGAGAAACTGGCCGCAGCTAGCTTAGCACAATTACTTAGGTCAAGGCTTTCGATGACCGCAGGATTAGCACCCGCAAGATCTCCCGTCTCTTGTATCTGGAAGCTAGCAATTCCTGTACCTGACAAATTTATTGTCTTTAGATTGAGTTTCTCCGCCGTATTAGCTGTAGAATGGAAGGTTAGCCCTGCAAAGGTATTATCAGTAGTAGACCCAGAAACCGTCGTCAACAGAGGAAGATTCTGCATATTCAGAGTCTTATCCCCAATAGTCGTAGCACCTAGATAAACGCCAATAAGCGCTGGGGCATTGCTCAAGTTTAGAGAGTTCAGGCTAACACGGTATGTGAGCACACGCTTGAGGGTTGTAGAGCCCCTCATATCAATAGTAACATACAGACCTCCACTACCTGTAAGACGCAACAGCTCTAGCTGTGGGAAGTTGGCTGCTGTCAGAGGTACTCTCTGATTAAGAGTTGCTTGATCCAGATCAACATGCTTAATAGACGAAGGCAGAGTGATCGCAGACTGATTAGCATCAGACCCAGTAGACCTTCCGACAATCTTCGTTAGCTTAGTGTTCTTACTGAGGTCTAGAGGAGCCAGCAACTCTGTTTTATTAAGAGTAAGCTCTGTAAGAGTAGGCAAGCCAGAGAAATCAACACTAGCGAACTTACCGCCACTAAAGGATAGTCGCGCCACATCTCCCTTAATAGTAATACCTTGCTCTGGATTCTCAATCGTAAACGTCTTGCTCACTCCAACAAAAGGCGTTATATTCTTACCTGCTTCTCCTACACCTTCTATAGTAAGATTTTCTCCCTGTAGACGCGTCAGCGTAAACGTAGTAAGTCCAGCAGGCAACTTAAGCTTGGCCCCTGCGGCATTGCTCACTGGGGTATCAGTCCCAGGAGTTGTACCAGGGTTATTGCCACCGCCGGTGTTGCCACTGCCCGGATTCTGTCCTGGCTGTTCGGTACCTGGCTGTGGAGTTGGTATAGGCTCGGTTCCCTTCTTCTTGCAACTGCTGAGGAGGGCTACTGCACATAGACCGAGTGCAGTGAAGCGTAATATCTTATTCATTGTTTACTAATATATGTTAGCATTAAACCTTATTCACCTGCAAAGTTAACAAATTATATTAAAACTCTGCATTCCTTGGGGTACGTGGGAGCGGGATCACGTCACGTATGTTGGTCATCCCCGTCACGAAGAGTAGCAAGCGCTCGAAGCCGAGTCCGAAGCCAGAGTGAGGTGCCGTGCCGTAACGACGCGTATCCATATACCACCAAATATCCTTATCAGGTACCCCCATTTCTTCGGCCCTCTGAGAGAGCTTGTCGAGGTCGGCTTCGCGCTCAGACCCACCGATAATCTCGCCAATCTTTGGGAAGAGTACATCCATACCACGCACCGTCTTGCCGTCCTCATTCAGCTTCATATAGAAGCTCTTGATTTCCTTCGGATAGTCGGTTACGATTACAGGCGTCTTGAAGTACTCCTCTACGAGGTAGCGCTCATGCTCACTACTCATATCGGCACCCCAATAGATAGGGAACTCAAACTTGCGTCCAGCCTTAACGGCAGCCTCGAGAATCTCGATGCCCTCTGTATAAGTTAGGCGCTTGAATGGCTTCTCTAGAATAAACTGAAGACGCCCCACTAGCTCCTTGTCATAGTGCTCGCTGAGGAAAGCAATATCGTCTGCACAGCGCTCGAGTGCCCAGCGCACGCAGTGCTTGATGAAGTCCTCGGCGAGGTCCATATTCTCCTCAATCTCCATAAAGGCTACCTCGGGCTCAATCATCCAGAACTCAGCCAAGTGGCGTGGCGTATTGGAGTTCTCTGCACGGAAGGTTGGTCCGAAGGTATAGATAGCCCCCATAGCCATAGCAGCAGTCTCGCCCTCTAGCTGACCCGACACCGTTAGTGAGGTCGGACGGCTAAAGAAGTCGCAAGAATAATCCACCGAGCCGTCCTCGCATTTAGGGATGTTGTTGAGGTCCATCGTCGTAACCTGGAACATCTGCCCTGCACCCTCACAGTCACTCCCCGTAATAATAGGCGCATGGTAGTAATAGAAGCCGTGCTCGTGGAAGTAGGTATGGATAGCCATCGACATCTCGTGGCGCATGCGTAGCACGGCCCCGAAAGTATTGGTGCGTGGACGCAGATGCGCTATCTCGCGTAGGAACTCTAGCGAGTGCCCCTTCTTTTGTAGCGGATAGCTCTCGGGGTCAGCAAGGCCCAAGACCTCGATACGCTCAGCCAAGACCTCTACGCTCTGGCCCTTGCCCTGCGAGGCCACCAGCTGCCCCTCCACACTCAGACTAGCACCCGTCGTAACCTTGCCTAGGAGCTCGGCTTCGAACTTGTCATTGTCGGCCACCACCTGTATATTGTGTATCGTCGAGCCATCGTTAAGGGCGATAAAACTCACCGCCTTATTGCCACGCTTGGTACGCACCCAGCCCTTGACACACACCCTCTCACCTACGAGCTCGCCTCGTAGTAACTCCTTTATTCTAATTCTCTTCATAGATTTGCTGTATTATTCAAATGCCCCCATGCGCAGGTTGGCTACCTCCTGAGCGTCGAGGTAACGCCAGCGTCCGCGGGGCAGGTTCTTCTTAGTTAAGCCTGCGAAGTAAACGCGATCTAGCTTGGCTACATGATAACCAAAGTGCTCAAAGATACGACGCACGATACGATTACGACCCGAGTGAATCTCGATACCGACCTGACTAAGGTCTTCCTCTGTCACATAGCTAATGGCATCTGCATGAATCTCTCCATCCTCAAGATCGAAGCCGTCTGCAATGGCTTGCATATGCTCCTCGCTCACTGGCTTATCGAGCCATACGTGATAAATCTTCTTTTTGAGGAACGAGGGATGCGTCAGCTTAGCTGCCAGATCTCCGTCATTCGTAATAAGAAGCACGCCCGTCGTATTGCGGTCTAGGCGCCCTACAGGGTAGATGCGCTCGGGGCAAGCATTCTTGACTAGATCCATCACCGTCAGGCGACACTCTGGGTCATCGCTCGTCGTTACACAGTTCTTGGGCTTATTGAGCAAGACATACACCTTACTTTGGCCCTGCACACGCTGCCCCTTGTACTCTACTATATCCTGAGGCGTTACACGGCGCCCCAGCTCTGTTACGACTTCGCCATTGACAGTTACCTCGCCTGCAGCGATCAGTAGGTCAGCCTCACGACGCGAACACACACCAGCATTAGCCAGGAATTTATTGATGCGTATCTCTGCATTAGGCGCCACCTCCTCGGGATAACGCAGTGTTACCTCCGGAGCTTCCTGTGGCACGAAGAGGGGCACTGCCTTCTTATCCTTCTTAGGCTTGGGCTGTGGTTTGTTCTTGGGCTTATTATTGCTTTTCTTATTGGGCTTGGCTCCTGTAGCAGGACGCTGTGGGCGGTCGCCAACTGCGGTCGCGCGCTTGAAGCCTCGGTCGTAATTTCCCTCGCGGCGCTGTGCCTGGTAGCGCTCGTCATACTCACGGCTACGCTCTTCGCTATAGCGTTCTTGGCGCAGGTCTGTACGACGAGAGGGGTATTCATCACGACTAGAGAAACGCTCTCTATCGAATCGTGTAGACAGGCGACGCCCTTCGACAGGGCTAGGGCTATCTGTCATTGAGATGCGTACACGCTTACGCTTACCTGCTACTTGCTGGTCGTTGAGACGTGCAGATTGCCGGCCATCAGCTGAGGCTACGGGAATGCGTTTGGGAACGGAGGTCTTCTGCGCAGAGCTACCTCCTGATTGTTCTTCGATACTCATTGAGTTAGTTTTATACTTGTCCTCACGGACAAGTGCAGACTGTGTATTTGTTTTGCTATTAGTTATTTGAGGACAAAGATACGAACTTTTGCCCAATCAAATACTAGCAGCATAAACAAACGATTGTCGAGCTAGAACACATTCATTTGGCACTCCATAAACCACAGCTTCCCCTATACTCGGGACGATAGGCAATCTAGCAGGAGACCTTCCGACCTCGTTAGCCACAGAAACAATAGGTCACACTACTGCAACTTGTACCTTAGCAGAGCATAGAGCTATAGCCTAAACTTATAATATCATAGCCTACTCTTACTTGTAGACTACACACAAATACATAACTTTGCAATTAATAACACTCCCAGAAAGGGATTAGTAACACTAGAAGATATAAAAGATGGATGCACTAAAGAATTTCCTCAGCGACAAGCTGGAGGACGTAAAGGAAGCTGTACAGGGTATCACCAGTAACCCTACAGAAGCTCTCGGCAAGCTCAAGGACGAAGCTCTAGAAAGCGTATCAGAGCTTAAGGAAGTCGTAGGTGATACTGTACAGGACGCTATGGCTAACCCAAGCGAAGCCCTCAACGAGCTGAAGGAGCTCAAGGATGAGGCGATGGAGAAACTTGGTAGTGTCAAGGATATATTCGGCTCTAAGTAAAGCCAATGAATGTGTATTAGGTGAATAGGATGTGATGGCTAGGTCATCACATCCTATTTTTATAACCTTAAGCTTCGAGGGACAATAGATAGAGATACGACAAAGCCCCCACCCGACAAGCTAAGAGCTTCGTCGGGTGGGGGCTAGACTTTGGGGCCTAAGGCCTACTTCTTGCGCAGTACGTAAGCAGGCGTTGGCTCCTTCTTATCTGCATCGAGCAGAGAGATAGAGTCACCACGTAGCACAGCCAGCTTCTGGCTAGACTCTGCCGTTAGCGTGAGCGTATCACCGGCGAGCGTAAAGACACCCTGCTCCGTGCTAGTAGTACCCTTAGCCGTAACAGTCTCGGTGTAAGTGCCATCAGCGTTGAAAACGATGGTCGTATCGAACCCTTCGCTGTCTGCACTAGGCAATAGCCCTACGAAAGTACCCTCTAGAGCAGGAGCAGCGACCTGCTCAACGGCCTGAGTGCTGTCTACTGTAGCGGTAGAGTCCGCTGTGCTGTTGCTGGCAGTATTGCCACAAGCCACAAGTGCTAACCCGAGTACGGGTGCTAGAAATAGCTTCTTCATAATCGAATTGTTATTAGTATTATAATGCATTTATAGTCCATCTATACCCAAGGAAGTTCAGCATCCTAAGGATAAATCGATACAAAGGTATACAAAAGTCTGAGACAACACACATAGGGCACTCGGGAAGAACACGGCATTACACTCAGTCCCGCACACCGCCCTTGCGACGGAGCGCTCCGAGCATATTGGGGAGCATCCTATACAAACCTTCCTTAACGATGACTACCGCCACGAAGATGAGCAACAGAGCGAGGTTGAAGCCCAAGCACAACCATTCGTTGCTACTCACATAGTCTGCAAAAAGCTCTTGTATTCCCCATAGGGATAGCGCTAATGCCGTATAGCCAGCTATTGCCCCCAGCGGATAGCTCACAGGATAGTAACGCTGCCCGACGAAGTAGCTAGCCAGCATAATGAGCGCATTGGAGCCTATAGCCGCCCAAGCACAGGCCATAAAGCCCATATACGGCGTAGCTAGCACAATCCACAACAGAGACACGGTAGCTCCGAGAATAGATAAATAAGCTCCCCACTTAGTCCTGTCCGTTACCTTGTACCACACCGAGAGGTTAAAGTACACTCCATTCATCAGCATACCCAGCATCACCAGAGGCACCACTGGCAGACCTGCGTAGTACTCGGGCGTTACAAAGTGTTTCAGCAGGTCGAGTATAGACATCACCCCTAGGAAGATAAAGAGCGTAAAGAGGACGTAATAACGCATCGCCTCGGCATAGGCTCGTTTGGCACTCTCGCCTCCCTCCTTAGCTTTGGCGAAGACGAAAGGGTCGTAGGCATAACGGAAGGCCTGCGTAAAAAGCATCATCACCACGGCAATCTTGTAGCAAGCCGAATAAATACCGAGCTGCTCCTTGCCCACTAGCGGGTCGTCGTATAGTAAGGGGAAGATAAGTTTATCTGCCTGCCCACTGAATATGCCCACAATCCCCATGAGCAGGATAGGCCAGCCATAGCCCAGCATAGCACGGGCCATACCAGCATCGAAGTGCCACTCGGCAAAGCGAAAGGTAGGCAGGAGCATCACGAGTTGCAGGAGGCAGCCCACGAGATTGATACCTAATATGATCGGCAGGGCATAGATGCGCATATCTAGGCTCACCCACTGAGGCAAAACGTAGAAGACCAGGAGCGTAGCCACGACCGTAAAGAGGACGAAGCCCATACGTACCGCCATGAAACGGAAAGGGCGCTGGGCATAACGTAGATAGCCCAAAGGGATAGCACAGAAAGCATCTAAGGCCGTGATAAGAATAATCGCCCCGACCAATAGCTCGGCCGTAGTACGAGAGGTGCCCCCAGTATCAAAGTCAAACAGACTCGTTAACCAATCGAGCGAGGCTATGCCCCCGAGCGCAAAGACGAGCGAACTAGCACCGAGCATCATCAACGTCGTGCCATAGACACGCTGCGGCTGCTCACTCTTATTGACGTAGCGAAAGAATGCTGTCTCCATCCCATAGGTCAGGAAGACCATCAGGACGGCCGTCAGGGCATAGAGCTGTGTCATCTGCCCCATCTCTGCGGGCAGAAGGACTCGGGCGTAGACCGCCACAAGTAACCAGTTAAGGAAACGACCAAACATAGAGCTAATGCCATAGATAGCCGTGTCCTTAACGAGGGATTTGAGTACAGACATAGGTCGTAGTTATTAGTCGAATAGGTCGCGCTGCGCCTGCGTAAAGGGCTTGCCTAGGTGCGCATAGGCTAGCGGAGTCGCTTCTCGTCCTCGGGGCGTACGCTTGAGGAAACCCTCTTTGATGAGGTAGGGCTCATAGACCTCCTCCACAGTCCCAGCATCTTCGCCCAGGGCTGTGGCAATAGTCGTGAGCCCTACGGGGCCACCACCGAACTTATCGATAATCGTCCCCAAGAGCTTATTGTCGATGTAGTCGAGACCATACTTATCGATATTGAGCGCCTCTAGGGCGTAGCAAGCGATAGCCTTATCAATATCGCCATTGCCCTTGACCTCAGCGAAGTCGCGCACACGCCTCAGGAGTGCATTGGCGATACGTGGGGTGCCACGGCTGCGTCCCGCTACCTCTACCGAGGCCTCCATACTACAGGCTGTCCCGAGGATACTCGCAGAGCGACACAGGATACCCGCCAGTGTATCTACATCGTAATACTCTAGGTGCAGATTGATGCCAAATCGAGCACGCAGAGGTGCTGTCAGCAATCCCGAGCGAGTCGTTGCTCCTACGAGGGTAAAGGGATTAAGGTCTATCTGTATGCTGCGGGCGCTAGGACCTTTATCCAGCATAATATCAATCTTGTAGTCCTCCATAGCCGAGTAGAGGTATTCCTCGACGATAGGGCTCAGACGATGTATCTCATCGATGAAGAGGACATCATTCGGCTCTAGGGAGGTCAATAGCCCTGCGAGGTCGCCGGGCTTATCCAGTACAGGCCCCGAGGTAACCTTAATGCCCACACCGAGCTCGTTGGCGATAATATGAGAGAGCGTAGTCTTACCGAGGCCCGGAGGGCCGTACAGTAGGACGTGGTCGAGGGCATCGCCACGACGACGGGCTGCCTCCACGAAGATCTTCAGGTTCTCGAGCACTTTGTCCTGCCCTTGGAAACTATCGAAGCTCAGGGGGCGCAAAGCTCGGTCTACATCCTGCTCCTCGCGTAGGCTCTGTGTATTGCGTATATCGAATGTATCCATAACTGTATATCTATGCAAAGATACAACATTCAGAGGGCTGAGCCTTGTACCCCAAACATAAGAGTTGTCCGGACCCTACGCTACACCGAGCTCACAGGGCGATAGCAAAAGACGAGGGCTTGTGCCTATTACTAGACACAAGCCCTCGT
>CAMBHQ010000032.1 GCA_945867245.1 uncultured Porphyromonas sp. | reverse complement strand
TAGCTTCGGCTGGCTGGGCCTCTCTCTGACCGTTATCATTGGCCTTTTGATTATACTCGTAGTCTGTAGCGAGCGCGTACTACTGGCTATCAATCACCCCCCCAAACTGAGTTCGGAGCACATCAAGCAGTTCTCAATATGGGATAAGATTAAGGGGCTTTTCGCTCGTAAGCCTAAGGACGAAAACGAGGCAGCGGCTCACGAAGACGAGCCTCTAGAGGACGAGGAGAACTACGAAAGCGAGGAGGACTATGCAGACGCAGAGGAGCAGAGACAGGACTATGCCCCAGCACCCGCAACACCCGTATCTGTAGCCCCCACGCGTACAGCACAGCCACAGCCCACAGCTACGCCCCATAATACCACAGAGGGCTCGGCACAGAGTACAGGAGCAGAGGACGATAGCTTCGTCGTAGAGGTCGCACAGGAGGACGAGCTCGTCGCTGAGGACGAGACGCCACAGCCCACTATGCCCCCAGGCCTCAAGCTAGCACACTACCGAAAGCCGAGTTTCGACCTACTGCAAGACCATGGCCCTAGCAATATAGTCGCCAACAGAGAAGAAGTAGAGCAAACGAAACAGAATATCCTGACGACACTTGCGAACTTCAAGGTACAAGTATCTGCCAAGCAAGCGACCGTAGGCCCAACCGTTACGCTCTACGAGGTAGTCCCCGACCAGGGGGTCAAAGTCGCACGTATCAGTAGCCTAGCCGACGACCTAGCCCTTAACCTCAAGAGTGAGGGTATCCGTATCATCGCGCCTATGCCTGGGCAAGGGACTGTGGGCATAGAGGTCCCCAACCGCAATCCACAAATCGTGTCTATGCGCAGTATCATGGCCTCGCAGCGCTACCGCGAGGAGCAGGAGCGCATGGAGCTACCTATCGGCATCGGCAAGACGATTACCAACGAGCCCTTTATCTTCGACCTCGCTAAGATGCCGCACCTACTCATAGCAGGTGCCACAGGTCAGGGTAAGAGTGTCGGCCTAAACGCCCTCATCACTTCCCTACTCTATACCAAGCGCCCCGAGGAACTGAAATTCGTTATGGTGGACCCCAAGATGCTCGAGTTTACGCTCTACGAGGATATCCAGAATCACTTCATGGCGATGCTCCCAGACATGGATAAGGCTATCATCACCGATATGAGCCTCGTAGTACCCACGCTCAACTCGCTCTGCGTAGAGATGGACAACCGCTACGAGCTCCTGACCCGAGCCCGTGTCCGCAACATCAAGGACTACAACGAGCAGGTACGCTCGGGCAAGTTGTCTCGACTAGAGGGCTTCGAGTTCCTGCCCTACATCGTACTTATCGTCGATGAGTTCGCCGACCTGATTATGACCCGAGGCAAGGAGGTAGAGATGCCTATCGCCCGTCTGGCACAGAAAGCACGTGCTGCAGGCATTCACATGGTTATCGCTACACAGCGTCCCTCGACAGACGTTATCACAGGTACTATCAAGGCCAACTTCCCTGCGCGTATCGCCTTCAAGGTATTCTCGAGCGTAGACTCCCGCACGATTCTCGACTCCACGGGGGCCAATCAGCTAGTAGGTCGAGGCGATATGCTCTTCTATCAGGGTAAGGAGATGATACGTGTACAGTGCGCCTTCCTCGACACCAACGAGACCGAGGACATCGTGGCCCACGTCGCCCAGCAGGAGAGTGAGGGACAACCCTATCTACTGCCCGAATACATAGAGGAGGGGGGCGATACCGAGGGTAAGAACGTAGACCTTAGCCGCAGAGATCCGCTCTTCGAAGAGGCTGCACGCATAGCCGTGTCTACGCAGATGGGCTCTACCAGCACCCTACAGCGCAAGATGGGCATCGGCTACGCACGTGCCGGCCGTATCACCGACCAGCTAGAGGCTGCCGGCATCGTCAGCGCACAGCGAGGCAACAAGAATAGAGATGTCCTTATCACCGACCTTATGGCACTAGAGGAGCTATTGGAGCGCCTGCGCAACAGCTAATCCGCAGGCAACAGTCTCCTAGCGTCCAACATAAAAAGCATAGCGAATACGTTACTATAGCAGGGCGATAACCTAAGCCCGATGACAAACGACGAATGAATATGAAGAAGATACTAATGGGCATTGCCCTACTAGCAAGTCTAGGACTCGCTAGTGCACAGACCAAGCGCAGTCCGCAGGAGGTGATGGCACGCGCCGAACAGCAGATCTACAGCAAAGGCGATAGCGAGGCGACCTTCGTCTCCACGCTACTCGATGCCAAGGGCAAAGAGCAGGGACGATACCAAGGTAAGATATTCCTACAGGGCGAGAACTTTCGTCTAGAGTACGGAGACATCATCGCCGTCTTCTCTGGCAAGACCCTCACGCACCACGACGACCTCGAGGAGACGCTCACCATCAGCACGCCTACCAACGAGGAGCTACTACAGGTCAATCCCTTCCACTTCCTCCGCGCTCGAGGCAAGGGCTTCAGCGTACGCGACCTCGGCGCAGCAGGCACGGTGCAGACGTTCGCCTATACCCCTCAGGGCAAGAGTAATATCAAGCTCGTTACCATCGCCTACAACC
Source organism: uncultured Porphyromonas sp. (assembly GCA_945867245.1). Lineage (GTDB taxonomy): Bacteria > Bacteroidota > Bacteroidia > Bacteroidales > Porphyromonadaceae > Porphyromonas. The sequence goes on along the minus strand of CAMBHQ010000032.1, from coordinate 5,684 downwards.
ACACGACAGGCCTCCCTACGAGTATCGTCGTACTGAGCAAAGACAACAGTCGTGTGCAGATAGCCCTAGGGAGCTTCCGCAATGCCTCTAAGCCCTTCGCCAAGTCCTTCTTCTCCCTAACGAGCAAGGACTTCCCCAAGAGCGAAGTCGTAGATCTACGATAGAACCAGCGCAATGATCAAGCTTCGTCAATTCTTCAATAAGTACCGCCACCTCCTACCCTATATCTGGGTGGTGGTGGCTTTTTTAGCCTCACTTGCCAAAATCAAAGTCCATCGGCACAATAACTACACCATCTTCCGCAGTAGTTGGGGGCATCTAGAGAGCGGGCTATCTCTTTATCAGGCATACCCCCGAGAGTACAACGATCTCTATCTCTATGGGCCTACATTCGCAGCTCTCATAGCCCCCATAGCCATACTACCTGAGGCAGTGAGCTATCTGGTGTGGCAGATGTTGCTGGCCACGCTACTCCTATGGGCTATCGCTAGCCTCCCCCTGAGCCTAGAGCGACGAGCTCTTGTCGGAGCTTTTACGCTCAATGAGATGGTCACAGGACTGATGATGCAGCAGTGGAATGTAGGCATCGCTGCACTCCTGATCTTGGCCTTCGCTTTCAACGAGCGCGGTCGGGAGCATTGGGCTACACTCTGCATAGCCATAGGTCTGACGACCAAGCTCTATGGTATCGTAGGCTTGGCTTTCTTCCCATTCGCACAGCACAAGTGGCGCTTCATCTGGACTCTGGCTATGTGGACGGGCTTGCTGCTAGCACTGCCGTACATCTGTGCGGACGCCAACTACGTCTCAGGGCAGTACCTTGAGTGGTTCACGACACTGGCTAGTAAAAATGGGATCAATCACTTCGCTGCGATGCAGAACATATCGCTCCTAGGCATCATCCGTAAGTGGAGTGGCTCAGCAGCCTATAGCGACCTCATCCCCATAACTCTAGGACTCTTACTCTACGGACTCGCCTACCTCCGCTTAGGGCAGTATCGCCACCTTGGGTTCCGACTCGGTATACTATCCTCCACACTCCTATTTGTAGTACTTTTTAGTACGGGTAGTGAGTCGAGCTCGTATGTAATAGCCTTCCCCGGTATAGCTATATGGTATATGCTTCGTCAAGAGCGCACGCATCTTGATCTGGGCTTGCTCATCGGAGCCTTTATCCTGAGCTCTCTCTCCCCTACGGACATATTCCCCCACACGCTACGTGAGCAATGGGTGATCCCCTATGCTCTCAAAGCCCTATTCCCTGCTCTCATTTGGCTACGCCTTAGCTTCGAACTCTTATTCTCAGATTATGCCCCTACTAGACCTGATACTCCCAGCCTACAAGCCTTGCATAGGATGGCATAAGTATGCACTTAGGCGCTTACATGAGCTGCAAACGGCCCGCCCCGAGTGGGTGGTACGTCTTATAGTCGTTAGCGATGGCTCGCCCTGTGGACATGAGCCAGAGGTCCTCGCTGCTTTTGCAGAGGGGATGCAGGGACGTTTCACCCACATACACTACCCAGACAACAGGGGTAAGGGCTATGCTCTACGCCAAGCCGTAGCTGCCAGCAGTGCTGACTATATCCTCTACACAGACTGGGATTTCCCCTTCACGACTGAGAGCTATCTCTCAGCTCTTGACTCGCTAAAAGATGGGGCGTCAGTCGTCCTACCTGTACGAAAAGTATCGGAGTACCGACAGCATCTCAACCTCCGGCGTCGTTTCTTCTCTCTCGGTTCTCACCTTATTAATTATCTCCTATTAGGACTCCCCAGCAAGGACACTCAGGGCGGCATCAAGGCTTTTGACCAGCGCGGACGTGCAGTGTTTCTACAGACGAGTATAGACCGCTTCCTCTTCGACACCGAGTTTATCGTCCTAGCGACACGAGCGCAGATAGATCTACGCCAGACCTCCTGTCATGTCCGTCCTGAGATAGTGATGAACTCAATGAGCTGGAGTACCCTCTGTCAGGAACTTCGTTATATCCCTAGACTTTTCCTAAAGCGATGGTTCTATTAAGCTTTGATATCGAAGAGTTTGACCTCCCTCTAGAGTATGGAGAGGCTATTAGCTTTGAGCAACAGATCAAGATCTCAGAGACTGGTCTATGCCGCATCCTAGACATCCTAGACGAGATGGAGGTCCCTGCTACGTTCTATGCTACTGCCAGCTTTATCGAGCACATTAGCCCCCAAACACGTACACGCTTGTCGGAGGGCCGGCACGAAATAGCTTCGCATGGTTATAACCATTCCCAACACAGCAGAGCAGACTACCTGCGCTCCCGCATACGATTAGAAGAGCTAATGGGGCTACCAGTGCGAGGCTATCGTATGGCTCGTATGCAGGCAATTGACCACGAGGCCCTTATGCAGGCAGGTTATATATACGACTCTTCATTGCATCCGACCTTCCTACCAGGGCGCTACAACCATCTAGATAAACCTAGGCTCCCCTACCGAGAGAGTAATGGACTGCTTACACTGCCAGCGAGTGTCGTCCCCAAGCTACGGCTACCTCTTTTCTGGCTGTCTATGCATCACCTCCCTCTATGGTTGTATCTTAGACTAATGGATTATACGGCTCGACACGATCAGTACCTCAACGTCTATTACCATCCCTGGGAATTTGCTGACCTTCGGGCTACAGGGCTTAAACTCCCCTATCTGATTACGCGCAACAGCGGCCAGGCGTTATGCCAAAGACTGTCTTCGCTCATCAAATATCTACGTAGCCAAGGACATCGCTTCGGGACAACGAGTCAGTACCTCGAGGAGAACGTAATCTAGACCCACACAAAGCTTAGTCCCCCACAGCCTGATACTTCCTAGGGCTGTGGGGGACTTATTTATGGTAAAATGTATAACTAGTAGACCGTCTATACTAGGCCTCTAGGGAGGGGGCTCGTCTAATGCCTAATTAGCGTATCGTTATCACGGCATATTCGCTCTGCGTCCCTATGCGGTACTTACCGCCCCAGATGCCGATGCCACTACTCACATAGTAATGCGTCTTACCTCGTTGCTTGTAGCCGTGCGACAGCTCGTACATACGGTCGACAATAAGACTAATAGGCCAGACCTGCCCTCGGTGCGTGTGCCCAGAGAGCTGTAGGTCTACGCCTGCCGCCTCGCTCTCCTCTAGATGATAGGGCTGATGGTCCAGTAGGATAACAGGGCGTGTGGGGTCTAGCCCTGCCAGCAGCTCTGCGGTCGTCTTGCGGTAAGGGTTACTGCGGTCGTCTCTGCCGACGATATAGACACGATTATCATACAGGGCTACGCTATCGCGCAGTAGCTGCACCTTGGTCGCCCCGAGGAAGGCACGGGCATCGGCCTCGCCACCTATGTACTCGTGATTGCCTAGACAGGCGTAGATGGGGGCTTCTATTTGGTTGAGCACCTCAGCCATATTATCAGCCACTACAGGACGGGTATCGCCATCGACCATATCGCCAGCTATGAGCACTAGGTCGGGGCGCTCCTTATTGATGAGTTGTACCCACTCCATGAGTTCGCCTCTCCCGATGGTATAGCCCAAGTGCATATCGCTGAGGGCAACAATCTTGAGGGGCTTATCCAGAGGTCTCGACAGGCGTAGGTCGAGGGGGACGCGCTCCTTATGGCGGTACTTAATACTTGCGTAAGTGAAGAGGGACACGAGCACAATCCACACGAGCGACGCTAGCGTCCAGCTAGGCTCTAGGTAGGGGCGCAGCGGTGGCACTAAACGTAGCAGGTCTAGCACAGCAAAGAGCATCACCACATAGAGCAGGTAGATAATCCATGAGGTAACGAGCGGATAGCTAAGGCGTGCCATCCATAAGGGCGTGCTGTCACGGAAGACTAGGCTCACGATTAAGAGGATAAAGCAAGCTAGCCACGCCCCAGCAATGAGCCAGCGCCCTAGTGGAGCTATCGGGAAAATACTGGCCACACGCCAGGTGGAGTATGCTAGCCCGAGCAGCATCGCTACCAATGGGAGGATAAACGAAATATTCATATCCCCTATAAGCAGACAGCGCTCGATATTGTTCAGCCCTCAGGGCTTGCGGCATCCCGAGGACACGACAAAAGCAAGGGCTTACATCACTCGGATGCAAGCCCTTGCTCGTATTGAATAGGATAAGCGCTTAGTCTTTGAGCTTAGCTGCGATGAACTCGCGGTTTAGGCGCGCGATGTTGCTCACCGAGATATTCTTGGGGCACTCTACCTCACAAGCACGTGTGTTGGTACAGTTACCGAAGCCTAGCTCGTCCATCTTGGCTACCATAGCCTTAGCACGGCGTGCTGCCTCTACGCGTCCCTGTGGGAGAAGGTCTAGCTGGCTCACCTTGGCTGATACGAAGAGCATAGCCGAACCATTCTTACATGCTGCAGCGCAGGCACCACAGCCTATGCAGGCAGCGGCATCCATTGCCATATCGGCATCTACCTTAGGAATGGGGATAGCGTTAGCATCGGGTACGCCACCGGTATTCACCGATACGAAACCACCAGCCTGGATGATCTTATCGTAGGCCGAGCGGTCCACCATGAGGTCGCGGATGATAGGGAACCCAGCCGAGCGCCATGGCTCTACGGTGATAGTGTCCCCGTCGTTGAAGCGACGCATGTGTAGCTGACAGGTAGTAACGCCTTCGTCGGGTCCGTGTGGATGCCCATTGATATAGAGCGAGCACATACCACAGATACCTTCGCGGCAGTCGTGGTCGAATACTACTGGCTCCTTACCCTCGCGCACGAGCTTCTCGTTGAGGATGTCTAGCATCTCTAGGAACGAGCTACCCTGCGAGATCTTGGCGAGTTCGTAGGTCTCGAACGCCCCCTTAGACTTCGCGTCTCTCTGGCGCCAAACCTTTACCTTGATGTTGATATCCTTATCTTCAACCTTGATATTATTGCTCATTGTTTTAGTGCCTTATTAGGGGTTAGTTCTTATAGTTACGCTGCTGACGTACAACGAACTCGTACGTAAGGTCTTCCTTGTGCATTACCGGGTCGGCATCCTCGCCCTGGTACTCCCAGCAAGACACGTAGGCATACTGGTCGTCGTGGCGTAGGGCCTCGCCTTCCTCGGTCTGGTGCTCGAGGCGGAAGTGTCCACCGCAGCTCTCCTGACGGTCTAGAGCGTCGCGAGCCATAAGGTTACCGATCTCGATGAAGTCGGCTAGGCGTAGGGCCTTCTCGAGCTCTACGTTGAGGTCGTCAGCCTTACCAGGGATGAAGACATCGCTCCAGAACTCCTTCTTAATCTCCTTGATAGCTTCGATAGCACGCTTGAGGCCTGCTTCGTCGCGTCCCATACCTACGAAGTCCCACATGATAAGCCCGAGCTTCTTGTGTAGGCTGTCTACGCTCTGCTTACCCTGGATGCTCATTAGGCGCTGGATGCGCTCCTTGATAGCACGCTCAGCCTCCTCAAACTCGGGGAGGTCGGTAGAGAAGCGTGGCACCTGAATCTGATCCGATAGGTAGTTCTGTATCGTGTAAGGCAGTACGAAGTAGCCGTCTGCTAGACCCTGCATAAGCGCCGAAGCACCTAGACGGTTGGCACCGTGGTCAGAGAAGTTAGCCTCACCAATAGCGAAGAGACCTGGGATACTGGTCTGTAGCTCGTAGTCTACCCATATACCACCCATCGTATAGTGGATAGCTGGGTAAATCATCATAGGCG
>CAMBHQ010000031.1 GCA_945867245.1 uncultured Porphyromonas sp. | reverse complement strand
CTCGGACGTGCTATCCGTATCGGTGTCAATCACGGCTCGCTCTCTGAGCGTATGGTGATGCTCCATGGCGATACTCCCGAGGGAATGGTACAGTCAGCGCTAGAGTATCTGGATGTATGTCGCGCGCATGACTTCCATAATATTGTTATCTCGATGAAGAGCAGTAATACGCTCGTGATGACAGCCGCTATACGCCTACTGGCTCAGCGTCTCGATGAACTGGGCTATCCTGCCTACCCGCTGCACCTAGGTGTTACAGAGGCTGGCGAGGGCGAGGACGGGCGTATCAAGAGTGCTGTGGGCATAGGCTCGCTCCTAGCTGATGGCTTAGGGGATACGATACGTGTTTCGCTCAGTGAGGACCCAGAGTTCGAGATACCTGTGGCGCGTACGCTTGTAGACTATGTGGCTACACGCACACCGCTCTCGGTCGAGGCCGAGCTACTGCCTAGCTGGGAGGAGTATCAGAGCCTAGCCAGTGGGGCACGTACTAGTAGCACCGCTATTGGGCGTCTAGTAGGAGGGGCGAATCTGCCTATTGTCATTGGTACGAGTTATACCCCCGCTACAGATGCCGACGAAGTACGTGCCGACTACTACCTAACATCCGAGGGGCGTCTGCAGAGTGCTAGCGGGGCGATGATGGCAGAGCTGATCTATACTCAGACAGACTGCTATCTACTCAATGAGGAGCTTATCGAGCAGCTCCGCAACGAACCTACACGTCTTGTGCTCCTCGATGCGCCGGGCGATAACGCTGTGGCCGAGTGGCGTCTAGGCTGCACCATGCTAAAGCGTGCCGGACTCAATAACCCGATTATACTAGCGCATACTTATACCGCAGACGATATAGAGCTACTACGGCTACAGGCCGCGGCCGATGCGGGTACTATTCTGCTAGATGGCTACGGCAATGGGCTTTGCCTATCGGCTCCGAATATCAATCAGAGCGACCTAGTAAAGACACAGCTAGGTATTCTACAGGCGACACGTCTACGCATGAGCAAGACCGAGTTCATTAGTTGCCCTGGTTGTGGACGCACGCTGTACAACCTGCAGGAGACGATAGCCCGAGTAAAGGCTGCCACCTCGCACCTCAAGGGGCTGAAGATAGGCATCATGGGCTGCATCGTGAATGGTCCCGGAGAGATGGCTGATGCGGACTATGGCTATGTAGGTGCTGCCCCTAAGACAATCGATCTCTATAAGGGACAGAAGTGTGTGCGTCGTGGCGTGCCTCAGGAGGATGCCGTAGAGCAACTGATTGACCTTATCAAGAGCGAGGGCGACTGGCAAGAGCCAGAGCGTAAATAAGCTACTAAGATCACTCAAAAGCAGACCACTATGCAAGTGAAGGTTATCAATAAGAGTCATCATCCGCTACCTGCCTATGCTACGATAGCATCTGCGGGTATGGACCTTAGGGCAATGCTCTCGGAGGAACTTTGCCTGCGCCCGCTAGAGCGTGCTGTTGTCCCCACGGGGCTATTCATCGAGCTCCCCGAGGGCTACGAGGCGCAGATACGTCCACGCTCGGGCCTTGCCATTAAGTACGGCATTACGGTTATCAATAGTCCGGGTACTATTGATGCTGACTACCGAGGTGAGATTAAGGTCGGTTTGGTCAATCTGTCGGCTGAAGACTTCATCATACGTGATGGCGAGCGCATCGCCCAGATGGTCGTAGCACGACACGAACAGGTGGAGTGGGATCCCGTCGAAGCTCTAGAGTCTACCGAGCGTGGGGCAGGTGGCTTCGGGCATACAGGGCGAGAGTAGCTGTTTATTTGTAGCCTTTCGGATATATAGCCTGCTAGTCGGGCATTATATGAGCCTCTCGGGGGATAAGTGCTGATTGCACTTTCCCTCGGGAGGTCTTTTTATTGTTAGGTGTAGATTGATTCGGATAGAGTGCATTAGCTCAGTGGCGAGTCAGTTATTGTGCGGGCATGTATTATTGTACTCGAAGGCGATTAGTTTTTTCGTTGTGTGATAAATTGTTGGGCAGAGATTTTGCTTGCCGTTTATTTAGCAGCTTTCTTCTTGTTTTCTTTCTGTTTAATGACGCCTTTCCCTTCTGTATCTCGCTGTTATTGCTGTATATTTTGTGATATTTAGGGATATATGCTTATATTCGCATCGGAAAAGGTCGAATAGTTCGCCTCTACATCATACAGGTCTAAGCATGAAGAAGGTATTATTAGCTGGCGCTGTGCGTCCAAGGCTAGGTGCACTCTACTGTGCCTTACTAACATTCATTATTGCCTGCTCTTACATACTCTCGGCTCAAGGCAATAGGTCTAAGAAGGTCCGCTATGACGTACTCAAGGCATTAGATACGGCCCTAGTAGAGTTTCGCTACCGGTATATATGTACCGATCATATGCAGCATTCTTCGGAAGCAGTCCTGCAGGTGGGGAAGCGTATGACTAAGTTTCAGGCTATAGGGGATTATTTTTCAGATTCTCTGATGGTGGTGCATGGAGGCAAGTATTATACTTGGGATGAGGTCGATAAGATTGAGTCCGTTTTGCCGCGAAGAGGCTACTACCCTGGATGGCATCTGATTGATAATTACCCCAAGGGTAAAACGACGATTATAGAGTATGTTCCCCGAGACTTCTATTGCTCGGAGGAAGAACGGGCACTTCCGCAGTGGACTATTATGAGTGACTCGGTGCGTCAGGTGATGGGCTATACGTGTCAAATGGCACGGACCGAGCTACACGGACGGCGCTGGACAGCATGGTTTGCCTCTTCGGTAAAGCTCCCTTACGGGCCTTGGTTGCTGAGGGGCTTGCCTGGTCTAGTCGTATGGGCCTATGATGATGATAAAGAGTTTGATATCCTGCTGCTAGGCAAGACGAATCGCAAGTCTATAATAGGGATAGAGGATAGAGTCTATGTCAGAGCCCCACGAGAGTCTGTACTCAAAATTCGTCGGCGTTTCTTGGAGGAAGCTCCGGGGATCGTTAAGCGGATGACTGGTGTCAAAGTAGATGGGGATATCAAGCCTATTAAGCGGCGATACAATCCAATACGTCGCATACAGACGCCGTAACAATAGCATGGAGATGAGGGGGATATGTTTGTGGCTGTTTGCTCATCTGTTACTGCTATCATCAAGCCTCGGACTGAGGGCACAGACGAGCTACCCTGAGGGACGCTGGCGCGGGCGAGTGATAGACTCACTTTCGTCTGAGCCTATAGAGATGGTCATCCTGACGCTCTATGCTGAGCAGGCCTCCCAGAGGAAGCTGCTCGGCTACGCTATGAGCGACAAGGACGGTCGCTTTGTACTAGCTGTGCCTGCCTATCGGGGGCAACTATCTGTAGAGCTTGCCCTAGTGGGTTATCATCAGCAGCAGATAAGGCTATCGCCTCCGTACGCAGAGCAGACCATACGCCTCAGAGAGAAGCCCTTTGACCTCGATGAGGTACTGGTACGCGCTGCCCCGATACAGGCTAGGGGGGATACTATTACTTTCAGGGCTGATGAGTTTATCGCCCCTACGACGCATAGTCTAGAGGACCTTATCAAGCGCATGCCTGGCCTTAGCGTGAACAGCCTAGGGAGTATCGAATGGCATGGCAAGGGGATAGGGGGTATACTCATAGAGGATATGAATATGATGGGAGGACGCTATCGAGTGCTCTCTCAGACCTTGAGGGCCGAGCAGGTGCGTTCGCTAGAGGTCATCGAAGACTATCAGGCTATCAAAGCTAAGCAGGGTATAGTACGTGGTGATGCCCCAGTCATCAATGTGCGTCTGCGTAATAAGAATATGCTACAGCCCTCGGGGGAAGCTACCCTCGGTCTCGGACGACTCGGGGGAGATAAATGGCTCTACACCCTGCGACTCAATAGCCTACTGGTCAATACGAAGACGCAGATACTAGCCGTGCTAGGGCTGAATAATGCAGACCAGAACCTAGCTCATGGAGCACATGCCTATGCGGGGACTCTCGGCTCTACACCAGCCAGAGCATGGCTCCCGAGCAATAAGACCCAACCACCCTCTACCCGAGAGACCCTAGAGGCTATGCATAGTGGCGCTACGATGAATCAGATGCTACGCCTTGGCGAGCACAGGACCCTCAAGTATAATCTAGGCTATGGAAATATTCGGCGGAAGCACTATCAGGAGCAGCAGCTGGAGTTGTATCGAGGGGAAACAGAAGACTATCTTAGCCTCAGTGAATCTCGGTATAAGCAAGCTCGTGATCAACAAGCCTACCTAACACTGAACTATGAGCACAATGCCCCACGTACTTATCTAGGGAACATTCTAGAGCTACAGGGCGACTGGCTAAGTCGGCACGAGGGGATACAGCGCAATACCTTAGTCCTACAGCAAGAGTCCGCTCTGCGAGAGCTCCGCCTAATGGATAAGATCTCCTATACTCGGCGACGAGACAATGACAACCTGAGCGAGTGGCAGCTCCGCCTACATTACAATACTATGCCTCGCTCCTATATCGGGGTGCCAGGTGCTGGGCCTTACGCCTATCGGCAGGAATTGCTGGGACGTGATGCCGGATTCTCTACCGCTTGGGGGTATGGCTGGTATCTAGGGGGACACGTCAATCTCGATGCAGACCTACAGCTAGACGGACGCTATCTAGAGGGGCAAGCTACAGCGAGTAGTGCAGAGCGGACGAGCGTAGTGCGGGGCGAAGTGCTAGAGCCACAGCTCAGCCTCGGTCTGCGCTACGAGCATAAACGTCTGCGCTGGCTGCTGACCTTGCCTCTACAGATACATCTAGAGCAGTATCGCTATACGGCGCTATCGGGGCAACTACAGCGTTATGCCGCCTCCCATTATTCGCCCGCTCTGCGTGCCTTGCTATACTATGCCCCTCTCCCCACGCTCAAACTGAATGCGAGTCTCAGCTATAGCTATCGCTACATGCATGACCTATCGAGTTTCCTCCTAGGGCCTATACACACTAGCTACGATAATTGTAGTCTGCGTGAGCGCTTGCTCTTGCCCTATAGTAAAGGCTGGAGGATACTTTTGGAAGCTAACTATCGTCGGCCTATCCAAGGCTTTTTCTCTCGTTGGTAGGTGATAGGGGCTACGACAGAGGCTAATGTGCTGACCTCTCGTAGTGTCAGTGTGGAGGGTAGTAGTAGTATAGTCGCACAGACGGCGCGTCAGCGTATGCTTAGCAGCGACCTCGATCTGTCTCAGTATATAGAATCACTAGCTACGACACTTAGTCTAGAGCTAGGTGGGCAGTATACGCAACGCCCGACTCTGGAGGGCGGACGGCAGGGGACATTAACGAATAAAAGCTGGTATCTACGCCCCGAGCTAAGCGCTCGCCCCCTGGATTGGTTATTCTGCGCGTTTGAGGGAGAATATACCTCGTCGCTCTATTCGCTAGGACGCATAGCGCGGCGCAATCATAGTTACGCCATCCGAAGCAAGCTACAGCTGATCTTTGGCCAAAGCTGGGATGCTACTCTGCGTCATAGTTATAGCTTGATGCGTCAGGGGGCGGAGCAGTATCCTGCTGTTAGTTTCTTGGATGCTGAGTTTAGCTATAAGGCTAAGCGTTGGCACTATAGACTCGAGCTCCGGAATGTGCTTGGGGTCGATGTACACCGCTATATGAGCTATGTGCAGAGCGATGTATATATCTCTAGTGTTTATCAACGTCCTCGACAACTGCTCTTTACCCTGAGTTACAAGTTGTAGCCACCTTAGTTAGAGACCTTATAGATATAGCTATCCCCTCCGTGGCGCTTATTGCGCTGCGGAGGGGATAGTCTTTGTACCTAGAACGCAGTACGTACTCTCTAGTGCGCTTGCCCGCCTCGGATGCGGTCGTCGAAGGCTGTAAGGGCAGCCTTAGCTCCCTCGCCCATAGCGATTACAATCTGCTTGTAGGGGACTGTGGTACAGTCGCCCGCAGCATAGATGCCAGGCACATTGGTACGGCAGCGCTCGTCCACTAGGATTTCGCCCATGCGGTTACGTTCTACGAGGCCATCGAAGCTCTGCGTATTCGCTGCAAGGCCTATCTGTACGAAAACCCCATCGACCTCTATGCGGTACTCTTCGCCACCATCACGTGGTGCTACACGTAGAGCCGAGATTTTGCTACCATCACCGATAACCTCCTGAGTAGCTACGCTAGTGATTACCTTGGTGTTGCTCAGGCTAGTGAGCTTGTTTTGTAGCACGGTGTCGGCCTTGAGCGTGTCTGCGAATTCGAGTACCGTTACGCTCTTACAGATGCCTGCTAGGTCTATAGCGGCCTCTATACCCGAGTTACCACCACCGACTACGGCTATATCCTTGCCCTTGAAGAAAGGACCATCGCAGTGGGGGCAGAAAGCTACCCCACGACCGATATGCTCGGCTTCCCCAGGCACGCCTAGCTTGCGCCATGCTGCGCCAGTGGCTATGATGAGCTGTGGTGCCACTAGTACTTCTCCGAAAGAGGTGTGTACCTCCTTGTTGTCGCCCTCTAGCGTAACACGCTCTACACGGCGCTGGTCTAGTATGCTGATGCCGTATTCGTTGGCATGTAGGCGTAGGTCGGCAGCTAGCTGTGTGCCCGTGGTCTTCACTACCGAGGGGATGTTTTCGATAGCAGTGGTTTCGTTTACCTGCCCTCCGACACGCTCGGCCACGAGAGCTACACGTAGCCCCTTGCGTGCCGAATAGATAGCAGCTGAGGTGCCTGCAGGGCCAGCACCTACGACTATGAGGTCGAATTCCCGACGTACGGGCTCTAGGCTCTGCTCCTCAGCACCGACAGCCTTCTCTAGCTTGCCGAGTAGTTCGCCGAGGTTGCTCTGTCCGATGTGTAGTACCTCACCATTGGCGTAAACCGTAGGTACGGCAGAGATGCCGAGGCCCTCTACTTCGCTGGTATAGATGGCGCCATCCACCATTTCGTGGCTGATGCCCTCACCTGCGATGAGTGTAATTAGGTTGAGGCTCTGTACGACCTCTGGGCAGTTGGTACAGGTCAGAGATACGTAGGTCGTGAGCTTGATAGGACGCTTGAGGCTTTGGATGCGTCGTACTAGGACTTCATCGGGGTAGTTTTTGCCCTTGCCATCGGCATTGTAGACGGCTAGGATAAGGCTTGTGAACTCGTGTCCTGTAGGGATTGCACGGAAGCTAAAGCCTGTAGCCTTGCCCTCACGCAGGAGCTCGAGGCAGAGCTGTTCGCCTGCCTTGACCTCTACGCTGAGGCGTTCGCTAGCGCTAGCGAAGTCATTGATAAGGTTACGCATTTCTTCACCGTGCTGGTCGCCTGGGTCGGTAATGCGTAGTGTATAATTGTGTTCGAGCGCCGAGAATATACCTCGCAACTGCTCAATCATTGCGTTGTCTAAAGCCATAGGATTAAGATAAGAGAGTTAGTCTTAATAGCGAGGGCGTACTACGAGGCAAAACCTCAGATAGTACGCCCCCAATGGTTTGTTTTCTCTTTGCCGAATTAGATCTTACCTACGAGGTCGATACTTGGCTTGAGAGTAGCTGCGCCTTCCTTCCACTTGGCAGGGCATACCTGACCTGGGTTTTCGTACACGAACTTAGCAGCCTTCACCTTGCGCATCAGTTCGCTAGCATCGCGACCGATACCATTGTCGTGAATCTCTGCAATCTTAAGCTCCCCATCAGGGTTGTATAGGAAGGTACCGCGGTAAGCCTGACCAGCCTCCTCGATCATTACTTCGTGAGCGCGTGATAGGTCAAACTTCATGTCTGCGAGCATAGTGTACTCTAGGCGTCCGATAGTCTCTGTGGCATCGGCCCATGCCTTGTGTACGAAGTGTGAGTCGGTGCTCACTGAGTACACCTCTACGCCGAGGCTCTGGAGCTCTGCGTAGTAGTCCTGTAGGTCTGCTAGCTCCGTAGGACATACGAAGGTGAAGTCGCCTGGGTAGAAGAATAGGATTGCCCACTTACCCTTGAGATCTTCGTTAGTTACTGTGAAGAAGCCTTTGCCCTTCTGATAAGCGTTCACCGAGAACTCGGGAAGCTGTCTGTTGATAATAGTTGCCATATTGTATTTAGCTGTTTTGTTTTACCTGTTGCAAAGGTAGGGAGCTTTTCTGAGAGTTACAATTGATTGATTGTATATATGGATAGGCGCAGGCTAAAAGTCTATTCTTTTCGTACGGATGCACTCCTTAGTGTACGACTGTACACCTACTAGTGTACATGTGTGCACTGCGTATTGTACTACTACCTACGTCTTTTCCTGAAAAGAGTTGACAGCCCTGGGCGTAGTCGGACTGATAGTATTTACAGTTTCTTGGGATGCGTACCATAAGCGT
>CAMBHQ010000030.1 GCA_945867245.1 uncultured Porphyromonas sp. | reverse complement strand
GATGAATCCAGAATACCTCAGAAAGCTTCTCAGAATTTGATGCGGTTGCCCTGGCTTCTCGTTCAATAGACTCTGCCACTAGCACTAAACAATTCATCTAGGTAGCGACTTACTAGACTACAGACAGACGATAGACCATGCCACAGACAGACGATAGACCTCAGACAAAGACGACAGACGACAGACAGGGCCACACGACGCCCGCTACAGAGCCAGTGCCACAGAGCCATCCCTACCCTAGGCAAGCACCCTACCGCGAGCTACTCACCATAGGCACGCCCATCATACTCGGGCAGGTCGGGGTGATACTCGTTAGCTTCGTCGATAATATGATGGTGGGGCGCTATCATACCGACCACTTCGCGGCCGCCTCCTTCGTAAACAACCTCTTCGCCCTCGTCTACGTCCTCGGCATCGGCTTCGCCTACGGACTGACGCCACTCGTCACGACAGCCTGGACACAGCACCGCCCCCACAAGGCCGGCGCCCTACTGCGCCATAGCCTAGCGCTCAACCTCGTCCTCGCCCTCGTCTCCGCCCTCGTGATGGGCCTGCTGTACTTTAGGCTAGACCTCTTCAACCTACCGCCCGAGCTAGCCCCTATCGCCCGCCCCTACTACCTGCTACAACTATTGTCCTTCTTGCTCTTCATGGCCTTCAATGCCTTCAAGCAGTACTTCGATGGCATCGGCAAGACCTCCGTCGGCATGTGGGCCGTGGTGGGGGCTAATGGCGTGAATGTACTATTCAACTGGCTCCTCATCTATGGCGTCGGAGGCTTCCCCGAGTGGGGGCTCTCGGGCGCAGGTATCGCTACGCTCCTCTCCCGTGTGCTTACGTTCCTACTGGTGCTGCTGTACTTCTTCTACGGCCCAGACTTTAGGGCAAGCGTGCGTGGCTTCTGCTCGATGTACTGGAGCCCTCGCAATCTCCGTCGACTGCTCAAGATAGGCATCCCTGTCGGCACTTACTCGGGGGTAGAGACGGCCTCCTTTACGATAGCGCTCATCTTCGTTACTCAGCTGGGCAAAATCCCGCTGGCGACGCACCAAATCCTCTGCGTCGTAACCACCATCGGCTTCTTTATTTACTACGGACTCGGGGCCGCTACGACCATCCTCGTAAGCAAGTACCGCACCCTCGGACAGCTCGACGAGGCTCGGCGTATCACCTCGGCAGCCCTGCGCCTGTGCATCGCAGCAGCCTGTCTGGCCATGAGCATTATGTACCTCAGCAAGGGCTTCGTCGGCTACCTCTTCACGGACGAAAGGGCCATCGTAGAGATGACCTCCATTGCCCTGATACCCGTCATACTCTATCAGCTCGGGGATGCCATACAGGTACTATATGCCAATGCCCTGCGTGGCATGGAGGACGTTACGCACCTAGCCGTATATGCCTCGCTAACGCACCTAGTGCTAGAGCCAGGACTAGCCTACCTCTTCGGCTTCCATCTAGGCATAGAGGACCTCGGGCTACAGCTAACGGCTATCTGGAGTGCCTTCCCTATCGGGCTACTCCTACTGGGCATCATCCTACGCCGGCGCTTCCTCAGAGTTACAAGCCCGCACAAAGCCTAGGGGCGAGGTAATAAATTCTATCTCATATATAATACGTGGCACAATGCCTACGTTATTCCTATATGTCGAGCATAAGTAGCTCGACGCATACTACAACAAGAACTAAAAGAAGACAAGCGTTATGAAGAAGTTAATAATGATGATGGCGCTAGTGGGCGGACTCGCCACAGTAGCCACGGCACAGGACAAGCCTAAGACCGACAAGGCCAAGACCGAACAGAAGGCCGCAGACAAGCAGGGCAAGAGCTGCTGTAAGACTACGGACAAGAAAGACCAGAAGGCCTGCAACAAGAAGGATGCTAAGGCCTGCGACAAGGCTAGCAAGGCCAGTTGTTGCCAGAAGGGTAAGAAGTAAAGCCCCCCCGCCTTATACACTTAGCCCCCGACAGTCAGTGACTGTCGGGGGCTAATGTTTTATCTAATCCTTAATAATTCGGAGTGTCTTTCGCTCAAACTCATATTGCTATTGGGCGATAAGCACGCCCCACCAAGTATTGCCTACTAGGCAGACCTTCCACCACCTAATAGGCGGACGATCGTCGACTCGGTAGGCGGGCAAGTGTCCGCCTATTAGGTCGCCACAGCCCACTCTGGGAGCGGGTCTCCCGAGGGAGGCAATCTGACAGGCTCTACAGCTCCTGAACACTGCCCACTGCTCACTAGGCACTGCCCACTTGCCGGCCTAGTGCATAGACACTTATTAGCCTATAAGGAGCTATATAGAGGGCTTAGGCGGAAAAGTTTTTTCGCCCAACTATTGCGAGTATGGAAAACTTGTATTACCTTTGCAGACGCAAACAGCAAGGCTCCGTAGCTCAACTGAATAGAGCATCTGACTACGGATCAGAAGGTTACAGGTTTGAATCCTGTCGGAGTCACTAAGAAGCCCCAGTAGTTGTCTAGACTGCTGGGGCTTTTGCTATCGAGACTGCGCCATTAAACGAAAGCGAAGTAATGCACTCTATATAACCAGACTCAAACAACTCTACAAATATCTAGATGAAAAAGTTCTTTATCGAATTACACAAGGGTCTCGGACTATTGGCCGGCCTGTTTATCACCATCCTCTGCCTTACGGGGGCAATCATGATTTTTCAGGAGGATGCACGCGAGCTTGCCTATCCCGAGCGCTACTTCCGCCCCGAGGCTGCAGGACGTAGCCCCCTGCCTATAGCTCAGATTGTCGAGCAGGTAAATAACGAGCTCGGAGCTGAGCCCATCGCCAGTGTCGAGATTAGTGCCGATACGACACGCAACTATATCCTCGCCCCTGCGGGCAAGGGCAAGCCCAAGTATTACGTAGACCCATATAGCGGTAAAATCGTCGGTAAGACGGCCCCCAAAAACTCCGACTTCTTCGGCTATGCCCTCAAGCTACACCGCTGGCTACTCACCAGTCCCGACTCGTGGGGCAAGAAAGTTACCGGAGCGGCGACGCTGATGTTTGCCTTCATCCTCATCTCTGGTATCGTGTACTGGTGGCCCAAGAGCAAGAAGCAACTACGTGCCCGCCTTAGCATCAAGACGGATGCCAACAGGCACCGACTGATGTCGGACCTACACGCCTCGCTCGGTATCTACTGCTCGGTGCTGCTCCTAGTGATGGCCCTCACAGGACTCACCTGGTCTTACCCCTGGTACCGCAGTGGTCTGTACGCTATCCTGGGGATAGAGACGCCTCCGGAAGCCCCCAAGGGCGACAAAAAGGGAGAGGGCAAGGACAAGTCTCAGGACGCCCCCGAGCCCTTCGCCTGGGACGCTGCCTATAGCGCCGTAGCCAGCCAGCATAGCGACTACAAGCACATCCGCCTAGAGCTCGGCAAGGCCAGTGTAGGACGCCCAGGCAACTACGGCAACGTGCGTGCTGCCGACAACTACAAGCTCGACAAGCAGACAGGTGCCATCAAGAGCGTAGAGCGCTACGAAGACGCTCCCGAGGCCAACAAGGCACGTGGATGGATATACTCGCTACACACGGGCGTAGTCGGTGGGCTATGCACACGCATCCTCTACTTCGTTGTCTGCCTGATGGGTGCTAGCTTCCCCATCACGGGCGTATGGCTATACCTCCGCAAGCGGGCCAATGCCCAAAAGGCTGAGGCTAAGCGTCAGGCCAAGACGAATTAATAGAGACCTCATATAATAGCCGAGGGGCGACTCGTGATGAGTCGCCCCTCGGCTATTATATACTTATATCGTGGAGCGCGTAGAGCCCGCCCAACTTAGTCTGCGATTATCTGCTGATACCTCAGCTCCACCTCTTCGGCTAAGGCTGCACCCTCGCTGAGCAGGTACAGCTCACCTTGGTACTCTAGCAGTAGGGTCGGATAGACCTCGGCCTCTAGCTCGCGCGCCCTAGAGAAGTCGGGATGCATAGTATCGTCTTTGCGCAGGGCCTTGCCTAGCTCGGGCAGGAGGAGCGTCTCGGAGAGACCGAACTGGCGCAGTATCGGCCGATAGGTATCGAGCTCCGAGAGCGAACGCCCCTCGGCATACATAGCCGTCTGCATCGCCTTAGCGAGGGCGAGGTGCTGCGCCTTGGGCAGTTGCTTGCGCAGTAGTCCGAAGGCCCAGGCTGTATGGAAAGAGCTGACACGCAGACCCTTGCCACGTATCGCCTGCTCGTAGGCCGATCCGAAGCGCACGCCGTAGGTGTTAGTAATACGCTGATTCGCCTCGGGGATATAGGGATGCGCCTTGACGGTCAGCATCTCTGTCGGGATAAGACCACCCGATACCAGCTCCAGCTCTAGCTCGGGGTGCCGAGCTAAGAAGGCCTCTAGCACCGTGCCGAAGCCATAGCACCAGCCGCAGAGGGCATCCCACACATAAATCACTTTCATATCGTCTATTATCTGCTTGTTATTTGTCTTTGTTGGCCTCCGTCAGTCGTTGGCCTGAGCAAGATGGGGGAGACTCATCCAGAGCCTCCCCCATCTT
Source organism: uncultured Porphyromonas sp. (assembly GCA_945867245.1). Taxonomy (GTDB): domain Bacteria; phylum Bacteroidota; class Bacteroidia; order Bacteroidales; family Porphyromonadaceae; genus Porphyromonas. The sequence continues at coordinate 3,972 of CAMBHQ010000030.1, read as the reverse complement.
ATTAACCTTATTCGCTTGGGAATAGTTTTGTGCCTCCGAGGGCTTACTTCTTGAGACGTGCTAGTATCTCACGGGCGCTCTGGCTAAGTAGCACTACAGCACCTGCTAGGATAGCCGTATCCTTGACCACTAGACGGCCCGCCACGCCTAGATAAGGGAAGCCATTGGCTACCTCGCCAGCGGCAAGGGCCTCGGGCGTAGCCGATACCCACACCTCGGGCGTAGTAACCATAAAGGAGAGTGTGCCGATGGTCATGATGATACACAGCGTCTCGCCCACGATGCCGAGGTAGGGATTAAACATGCCGAGGAATACGAGGATGCCAATCGTGCAGATGAGGATACCTAGGCCGTGCGAGAAGGTGTAGGTCCAGTTGTCTACGTGCCACTGGCTCTTGACAGGGTCGTACTTGCCCTCGGGCACTTCGTAGAGCTTGTACTCCTTGACTACCTTGCCGGTCTCGGGGTGGGTAACGTCGTTGCTGGCGTTCTTCATCATAAAGCTCATAAAGGGGCTATTAGCCACGAACTTGACGATGCCGTTGGCCTCGTAGTTGGCGAACTTGAGGATGCCAATCCAAAAGAAGATGATGAGGATGGCCACGCGGATAAGCTTGTATCCGAGCCCCTGTAGCGAGGCGGCAATCTCGAGGTAGGTTACGAGTAGTTTGTTCATTTACTTATTGTACATTTATTTGTTTATACTCAAGTTATATAACGCAAAGCCCGAGCTTATATTTTAGCCTATTTGATAGACAGACGCAATAAGACTTATCAGACATTACAGCTTCACATAGCGCAGCGACACTTCGCCTAGGCGAGCCGATAGCCACGAGGCGATGCGCTCGGCCTCGGCCCCCTCGGGTGCAGTCCCCTCGGCATAGAGCACCAGCACGACACTCCGTCCCTCGACCTCGCTCCCGACCAATCGGGGCGACTTCAGCTCGGGGACTAGGGCTACGAACTCGCGCTCTATCTGGCGCAGCTCCTCCTCCTGGTGGTGTAGTAGCTGTAGCTCGTGCATTAGGGAGTCTCGCTCGTGCTCTTGATGCGCCAACAGGGCCTCCTGACGCTGATAAAGGTCTCGGCTAATGAAGCGCTTGCCGAGCTCTAGGTCGGCACTATCCTGCCTACTAGCGAAGCTCTGACGTAGCACCAGACGAGCCTCACCTAGGCCGTAGTAGCTCTGCATCACACGCTGTAGGCTATCGTGCTGTAGGCTGTCTACGTAGCGCCCGATGAGTGGCACCTCTAGGACCCAAAGGCTATCCCTATGGCTCAGCGTATGGTCGAGCGCCTGTCGGTCGCCCGTATTGAGCTGGTCGCGCACGAAGCGGTTGGCAGCATCCTCGCTAATACTCTCGCGCACCAAGAGGAAGCCCGAGTAAATGCTCGGTATAGAGACCCCTAGCGTAATGGCGATAATCAGATGGCGTATGCGACTCTCGCGCTCGGTGCTAACGAAGCGTACGGGCGAGAAGTGCATCAGGCGCACGACAATCAGCGTAGAGAGCGCTATGAAGGTGGCATTAATCGTAAAGAGGTAACTCGCCCCAAGGAAGTAGCTCATATTGCCCTGCGACAGGCCGTAGCCCGCTGTACACAGAGGGGGCATCAGCGCCGTGGCAATGGCGACCCCCATAAGGATGTTCCCCTTGAAACGGCTAGCGTTGGCTAGGATGCCCGCTGCCCCACCCACGAAGGCAATAAGCACATCGTAGATAGTCGGCTGTGTGCGTGCCAGTAGCTCGCTCTGTAGGAGGCTCAAGGGCGAGAGCGTAAAGTACAGCGTCGCCGTAAGCACACTTATCAGGGCCATAACCAATAGGCTACGCAGAGACTTGCGCACGAGGTCGAGGTCGTAGATACCGAGGCCGAGACCGAGCCCCACGATAGGGTCCATCAGTGGCGAGATAAGCATTGCCCCGATAATAACCGCCGTCGAATTGACATTGAGGCCCAGCGAAGCCGTAAATATGGCGCAGATAAGTATCCAGACGCGCACGCCCTTAAACTCTATGCTCTCTCGTATGCCCTGCACGATGGTCGCTTCGTCATCTTTGTCGGGCAGCAGGCTGAAGCGGGCCTTGAGGTTCGCCCATAGCTCGTGGAGTATATTCATATTATAGGTATAGTAAGTCTTTATTATCAGAAGGCTTTTAGTCGCCGATAGTTCGATTAGCCATACAAATATAGTCGATTAGAGCCTTAGGCCCTCGGGCGTGGATTGCATCGGTATCAGAGTATCCAGAGCGACCGATGGACCTAGCAGCATGGGCCAAGCTTAGGGGACGACAAGAGCGCCCGCACCCGTCGCTAGCCCTAAGTACCTATATCAGTATTATTTTCGTATCTTTGCCGAGCCTTTGCCCTCGTAGTTCAACGGATAGAACAAGAGTTTCCTAAACTTTAGATAGCAGTTCGATTCTGCTCGGGGGTACTACTCGGGATTGCGCCTAATGCACTCCCGAGTGGTTATATATCAGGATAATAACTAACAATAGAATAATAAGCAGTAAGATGGCTGTAACCATTAACAATACGAGTGCCGTAGCTCTAGAGCTGGTGGTACGCGTTACCAAGGCTGATTACCAGCCAGCCGTAGAGAAGGCCCTCAAGGGTGTACGTAAGAATGCCGACTTCCCAGGCTTCCGCAAGGGTCAGGCTCCTATGAGTTTCGTCGTGAAGAAGTTTGGTATGGCAGTGAAGCTCGACGAAATCAACAAGCTCGTCGTAAACGAACTATACAACGAAATCGAGAGCAAGCAGCTACGCGTCCTCGGTGAGCCTATCCCTGTAGAGGGTCAGAACGTAGCCGACCTAGAGGCTGGCGATGAGTTTGAGTTCAAGTACGAGGTAGCCCTCGCCCCTGAGCTCAAGGTAGAGCTTACCAAGGAAGACACTATCCCCTACTACCGCATCGAGGCTGAGGAGTCTATGATTGACGCCCACATCGAGCAGATGCTAGCACAGCACGGCGAGCGCAAGGAGGTAGAGAGCGTAGAGGAACGCGACCTCGTACGTGGTGTCCTCACCGAGCTAGAGGGCGATGCCCCCAAGGCTGAGGGCGTAGTAAACGAGCAGGCTATGCTGCTGCCTATGTACATCAAGGACGAAGAGAGCCGCGCCAAGTTTGTCGGTGCTGCCAAGGATAGCGTAGTGGTCTTCGAGCCCTTCAAGGCTTACGAGGGCAACGCTGCCGAGCTCGTATCTTTCCTAGGCGTAGACAAGGATGCCGTAGCTAGCTACGAGGGCGTAGCCTTCAGTTTCCGCATCGACAGCATCAGCCGTCACGTACCTGCCGAGCTCAACGAGGCATTCTTCACAGCTGCCTTCGGCGAAGAAGGGGACGTTAAGGACGAGGCAACGCTACGCGAGCAGGTTAAGGCTGGCTTCCGCGAGCAGTTCGACCCCGAGAGCGACTACCTCTTCGTGGTAGACACACGCAAGGCTATCCTCGCCAAGGCTGGCAAGATAGAGGTTGCCGAGGACATCCTCAAGCGCTGGCTACGTGCTAGCAACAAGGAGCTCAGCGCCGAGCAGGTAGAGGCCGAGTTCCCCGCTATGCTCGAGGACCTAACCTATCAGCTCGTTAAGGACGGCATCCTAGCCAAGAACGACGTTAAGCTCACCGAGGAAGAGGTGCTAGCCTTCGCTACGATCGTAGCCAAGAGCCAGTTCGCTCAGTATGGCATGAGCTCAGTACCCGACGAAATGCTCGAGGGCTATGCTAAGCAGCTCGTGTCTAAGGAAGAGACAGCACGCAACATCCGTGCTCGCCTTATCGACAACAAGTTCGCTGCCATCGTCAAGGGTATGGTTACCGTGGACGAAAAGAGCGTAACGCCCGAGGAATTCGGCAAGGTAGTACGCGGCGAAGAAGCCTAGTTATCGGCTCCCATCGAAATAATACGCCCCCGAGCGGTCTCTAGACTGCTCGGGGGCGTGTTGTATCTATTGCTTTCGATTTAT
>CAMBHQ010000029.1 GCA_945867245.1 uncultured Porphyromonas sp. | reverse complement strand
CGAAGAAGTCGAAGCTCAGCGACTGTAGTAAGGCCTCGGTGGTGCGCTCTTCTTTGGGCAAATCGCTCCACTCATTATATGCTTTCTGAGCTTGACGGAAGATGTCATCGATAGAACTCTCGGTGTTAAGTAGTTTGTCGAACGACTTAGCATCGCCCTCGTAAGCCAGCTCGAGTTGATTTTTTAGGTCGTTGAATCGATTATTCACGGGAGTGGCGGATAGCATCAAGACTTTAGTCTTAACACCACTCCGAATAACGCGATTTAGCAAGCGTAAATAACGATTCTGTCTAGATTCACCATTCTTGTCCGTCGTAATTTCACCTCCATTGCGGAAGTTGTGGCTTTCGTCAATGACCACCAAGTCGAAATTGCCCCAATTGATATTTTCTAAAATAAGGCCATTGCTCAGACCTCTATCTCTCCCTAAGTCGGTATGATATAGTATCTTATACTGAAGACGGTCAGAGGCTAAGGGGTTGTTCGTGTAAGGGCTGCAATAAGTACTCCAGTTGTTATACAGTTTCTTTGGGCAAAGTACCAGTACAGACTTATTGCGTAGTTCGTAGTACTTGATGACACTAATCGCCGTAAAGGTCTTACCCAACCCAACGCTATCAGCCAAGATGCAACCATTGTACTTCTCCAGCTTATTGATAATCCCCAAAGCGGCATCTTGCTGAAACTTGTAGAGTTTTTTCCAAATGGCAGTTTCTTTGAAACCTGTCGCCTCGTTAGGGAGGACGTCCTCGGAGATGTCGTCCAAGAACTCACGGAAGAGATTGAAGAGAGTAACGACGTAGATGAGTTCCGGCGGATTCTCTTTATAAACGCTTGAGATGCTCTCTATTACCTCCTTAGTCACATCTTGCAGACGTTCCTTGTCGTTCCACAACTGTTCGAAGAGCTGTGCATAAGTGGCACTAACAGGAGCGTCGTCTTTATGTATCCTCATATAGGCATTATTGCCTCGCTCTACGCCCAAATCGACCGTTGTAAAGCCATTCAAAGGTATATACGAGGTACTGTCTACGACACCGAAGCCCATCATATTCTCCGTGGTACTATTGGACTTGAATCGCACTTTGCGACGTATCCACTCTGCACATTCTTTGGCAATAGCCTTCTGCGTCAATTCGTTGCGCAGCTGTATCTCAAACTCACTGCCCGTAAGGCTACGCTCACGGTTGAGACGAGGGATATAAAACTCACGTTGGGCTTTATTTCCCTTTTCGGCTATAAAGGTGGGAGAGGTGAAAATAAAACGAAGTTCCTCTATCTGCTCTAATTGTTTTCGTAGCTCTTGATAAGCATAGATCGAGAAACAGGAAGCTGCAATAGATAGGCGACTACCAGAGGTGAGAGTGCTGCGTAAATCCTCGGCAAGTGTTGTGTGGATGTTGTCAATCAGTTTCATAACTATGGCTTTTAGAAATTATACTTGGTTACTACAAAGATACTACATTCCAACTGGTTGAACGAAGAAAATGTCAGGGCACCGCATCAAATTCTGAGAAGCTTTCTGAGGTATTTTGGATTCATTGCTGCCTTAAACATACTCTTCTTCACAGAGTGCTTGTCTTTCTGAGCCTTAACGATCTCCAAGGCCAGCTTTCTCAAGAGGTTTAGGTTTATAGGAGCCTAGCCCCTACGAGTACGGCAGTGATCCTCGCCAAAGCTTACATCTAGATGTCAATGTAGCTTTACAGCGTCCTAAAACGCGTGGGTCTGGGATAGTCTCGAAGTATCTCATGCTTACAAAGCATAGCGCTTGCGTTTGGATGCGGTTGCCCGAGCCTCCTACGCGATTTGCTAGACTGATTATAAGGATTATCCCCACTAGCCGAGACTTCGGCTAGTGGGGATAGTTTATTTAGGCGCCTTGGGTGGTCTAGGCTAAGCTATGGCGTGCTCGGCACGGAGCTTAGCCCCCCCTCGGGAGACCCGCTCCCAGAGCGGGCTGTGGCGACCTAATAGGCGGCCACTTGTCTGCCTAGTAGGTCGCCACTCCTCCGCCTATTAGGTGGACGATCCTCTACCTACTAGGTGGTCGCTTGTCCGCATAATAGGCCGCACTGACAATAAAGCTAATCATATACTAGTATGTCAATGTTTCAGCCTAACACTCATAGTTCTGAACTTAGGCTTACTAAGTTACTCCCATAGACGTAGCCAAAAGCCTTGACGTAAAAAACACGTAGATAAATGTCATCGTAGCATTCGGGGGAAAACAACGATACCTCATAAAAGTATCTACCCTTATTCGTATAAGAGAAAGAAAACGTGGACGACTCTAGGAGTATATTCTTTTTTAGTTCATTCCCTATAAAGCAACCTGAATAGGTATCCATAGTACTCTCCTTAGAACCCAAGATTCTCAAATAAGAGGTCCCGTTGAAATCCTCTAGTACTTTCTCTGAAGAGAGAAGGATTCTAATTGAAGAGCCATCAAGTCTCGTACACCTTTCTAGTCGCACTTGAGGCACGTCAATTAACCCGAGTTTAGCAGGCAATCCCGAAAAATAATATGCCCACGCACTAAAGCTAAGTATCGCGGCTAGAGTAATGCCTATCTTTAGCAGATACTTCTTAAAATACCTCATCGCTTTATTCGATTATGGTTGATTCGTTATTTCGAAGGCTTGCATACCTCCGTATAATATCCTTGTCCTAGATTAGGCCACAACAAGGCAAAAACAATGGTATATGCTATGCTATTGAGTAGTTGATATACGTAACTATAGATTTGGCCCATTATAAATCTGCTTCAATTTCTTCGAGCATTATAAGGTATTTTGCTTTGGGTCTAAAGAGAGTCATATAAGACCAAGCTAGAGGTAATAGGGCCAGGCAAATGATAACGCCCCATATTGCGATTTGAACGAGTCGCCTATCCGCATCTGAGAAGGGGATTCTACGCCAAGAAAATGCGAGAATACAGACCGAACTAATCAACATTATGCAGAAAGCACCCCAAGCTAATCGTTCAAGAATGAAAACACAGAGAAGGATACGATAATCTATCCCGTCAAGACCTTGATATTTTTTACCTAGATTGAGTTTGATTAACCGTCCATTCCTTAAGTACGCTTTGATAGACCTACAATGGAAGATTATTGAGCTGGAGGTTAACCTTTTCTGTTCGGTAATCAGCTTATGATAGTATGTACCTTGCGATGTTTCCATTTAATGTCTAGGTTTATATGGGGTATAACAGGTCTAAGGAGTTTCGTCTCCTGTGAGCTATCCCTGGGAACCTATATATCTGTCTTCGATTGTCCACTCACACAAACATTCTCCATCTTTATACAAAGATACGTGCTGAGGGACATCAAATACAAATCCTTGAATAGCTTCTCGCTCCCTCTGCCTACTAGGTGGTCGCTTGTCCGCATAATAGGACGCCCTTGGCTGAGGCCGTATGGCGGTCTCGGCTAAGGGCGCTTGGCTGCTTAGTAGGGTGCTTAGTGGCCAGCATCAGAGAGCAACTTTTCTGTCCTTTGTGTTGGCCAGTAAGTGCTCGAGGACGGGGAGCATTCGGTTGAGATTGCCGTGTCGGATCATGAAGTCCCAGAAGGGTTCGAACTTCTTCCAGCCACCTAGGTAGAATAAATGAGCGAGTTTCTGTTTCAGATTGTCGTGTCCAAAGCTGTTGCGGAAGATATTGCGCCACGTGTAAAACTCCTCATAAGCCCAGTCGTAGCCCTGTTTCAGCTCTTCCGCCGAGAGTCCCATGGTCTTGTAGACCACTGTACGAGTATCATATTTGCTCCAGTCGTATGTGGTGATGCGGCCGTCGCGCTCCATCTGTTGGAATAGGCGTGTCCCAGGGTAGGGCGTCAGGATATGGAAGGTAGCTGTCGTGATGCTATGCTCGATGCCCCAATCGACAGTCCTGCGGAACACGTCTTTGTCGTCGTGGTCGAGGCCAAAGACGAAGCTGCCGTTGATCATGATACCCAGGCTATGCAGGCGCTCCACATCGGCTACATAGTCCTTGGATAGGTTCTGTAGCTTGTTGCTGGAGCGGAGGTTCTCTGGGGAGAAAGTCTCGAAGCCGAGAAAGATACTACGCAAGCCAGCCTCGGCAGCCTTCTCGATCACATCGCCTTTTAGTATGGCAGCCACGGTAGAGGCCCCCTGAAAGACTCGGCCCATGCCTCTCATCCCTTCGAATAGCTCCGAGGCAAAATGGGGATTTCCCAGCAGATGGTCGTCTAGGAAGTAGAGATGGCTACCAGGCAGACGGTCTATCTCGGCCAAGGCCTCGTCTATGCGCTGAGTATAGAACGACTTCCCCGCTTCGTAGAAGGCATCCTTGTAGCAGAAGTCGCAGTGATGGGGGCAGCCTCTGGATACTACAAGCGAATTGGGTACGAAGTATTTCTCGCGCTTGATGAGGTCGCGACGGACGGGCGGTATGTTCTCTATGGAACGCCAGAGCGCCACATAGCGCTTGCGCGGATGTCCGTTGCGCAGGTCGTTGATAAATCGGGGGAATGCCTCCTCGCCTGGGCCTAGCAGGATGGTGTCGGCATGCAGGGCAGCCTCGTCGGGTAGCGAGGTAACGTGCAGACCGCCCATAGCTACATAGACCCCCTTCTGACGATAATGGTCGGCAATGCTATAAGCTCGGTGGGCGTTGGTTACATACACCTGTATACAGACTAGGTCTGGTTCGTCGTCGAGGCTCAGCGTCTCTATGTGTTGGTCTACAATCTCGACCTCGTCATCGTCTCGGAAATAGGCGGCCAGAGTAGCGAGTCCCAGAGGAGGGAACAGCGAGTACTTGATGGGACGCCAATAGGGACTCTCGGCTTCCTGCAGAGCCGGCAGGATCATTTTGACCTTCATGAATTGCTTAGGGCTGTAGTCGGATTACTTCCTTAGAGGCTTAAGGAACAGCGGGAACAGATTGACTCCTAGGACTATTAGGAAGCCAAAGACAAATATGGCGAAGTTGAGGAAGACGTATTCGTCCATGTTGGCGCCTCCCTGATATTTGAGGTCTACCATGGACCTTCTGAAAGCCTCGTCCATGTCTATGCCCCAGTATCTGTCGTGAGCAAAGGTCATAATGGCTTTATTGACCCATAGGGGGATGCTGTACAGGGCTAGCAGGCCTAGCTTCCACCACTTGAACTTGCTGACGGTCTGGTACAGGAGGTACGTAAAGCCTATTATTGCAGTGGCGGCCAGGATTACAGGCTGTGCGTACAGGAATAGTACTACGTTGGCTTCTTGGTAAGTGTATCCTGTAACCTTAGCAAAAAGGTTTATTGCAAAGCAACAGGCCCAAAACACAGGGTAGCTAAATACTACCGACGCCACTAGGAAGGCTACTATGCCAATGATAACGCTCTTCTTCATAACAGAATACTCTCTTATATTCTAGGTCTGCCCCATTGCTCTTGCCTGTGCCTTAGCCGGTAGAGCCTCTTGGGGCGTTTCTAATGCTATGACGTGTAGCGCTCGGGAATGTTACAGGGATAATTTTATTTGTAGCTATCCGCTGGGGAGCTAGCTCGGGGCTGAAGGGAGTAGTAAGTAGCCTCTACTTTTTTCGGTCTTCGAAAAAGTCTGCCCAGTATGGGTTCTCACTATCAAAGATGGCGACCTCCTCAGAACTCATATTATGGGGGTAATCTGCAAATAGGTTGTAGACTGGGCCGTCGTCGATAGAGAATAAGTGCAAGCCTTTGTAGTCTATAACGTCGTACCACGTTGTGCGGTCTGTTTCGTTTTCCTTGTAAGGGTACATTTCATAATCTTCCATATCCCAAAGGTAGCCAAACTATCCGACCTACATAAGTCTATAGGGCTGACGCATTAGAAGTTAATGCCTCAGCCCTGCTTTTGTTACCTCAGGATAAACTATTATATTTGTAGAAGTAACCCCTCCTATGGAGAAGACAACCTCAAATTAGAACAATAGGAGACAGAGCAAACATCATTTAGCGGAGGTTATGCCAAGAGGAGATTCTGGGACCTCTACAACGACTGAGGGGGCATCTGTTATACGAGCTTCCTCTACTCAACCATAAATACCAAATTGTAATGGATGTGAAATACCTGATCTGCCTAGTACTCCTAGTTGCCTTTGCGCTGTATCGCATATATAAATATCGGAAGTTAGAAGAGGCTCAGCGTAAGCGCTACGGGCATCGATATCGAACATTTATGTTCGTAGAGTGGGGGGTGATAGTACTTGCCTTTACCTACTTGGTGGTGAGTTGTATCTAGTATATGGTATAAGCCTGTTCGGGCTAGCACAGCGAAAGCCATGCGACAAGTGTCAAACGAGGTGGAGTTAAGAAGTCTGAGTGGACAAGCTCAGACTCTAGCCCCGAACGCTATTTATCGTGTGAGCGGGTAATGCACAGCCCCCCAGTACTACAAATCCTACGGAAAGGTCCAATTAATTAATTGATTATGGAAACGCATAAGCTTTATACAGCCTTGAGGGCTGCTATCGTTGTGAGTTTCTTATTAATGGCTCTGGGCTCAAGGTTCGAGCCATGGTTTAAGGGCTTCGGTGTCGGGGTGCATATAACCTGTTGGTTCTTCATTTGGCTCTTTGAGCTGATGTATAGACGAGACCAGCCCTATGCTAAGCTCCGCCTAATCTTGATGCCTATCGCTATGGCTTATATTATTTGGCAGGAGTACATCCCTACGGAGCTATAGCCCGCTGTCCACTATCACTGCCCACTAACCACTACTATTAGTACCTTTGTGGGCATGGTACAAGATATAACAATCCAAGACTATATATACGACCTGCCCGAGGAGCGTATCGCTAAGTACCCGCTCGCTAATAGGGCGGACTCGCAGCTCCTAGTCTATCGGCAGGGCGAGCTACGTTCGCAGCGCTTCTATCAACTCGGGGACGAACTGCCCGCCGAGGCTGTACTCGTGCGTAATAACTCCAAGGTTATCCATGCCCGCCTACTCTTTAGGCGCGAGACGGGCGCTCAGGTGGAGATATTCTGCCTAGAGCCTATGGAGCCGACCAGTTACGAGCTATCGCTACAGAGCCACGAGAGCTGTGTCTGGCACTGTATGACAGGCAATGCCAAGCGCTGGAGGGTAGGGGGCGAGGCCCTCGTGCGACACCTAGAACTACCCGAGCTGGGTGCCGTAACGCTCCGTGCCGAGCGCGTGGCGCATGATGCTGTGCGCTTCGTGTGGGACAATCAGCGCTATAGCTTCGCGAGTATTCTCGATGCTATGGGTATTCTGCCCATTCCGCCTTATCTCAATCGTGAGACAGAGGCGCAGGACGATGAGACCTATCAGACCGTCTATGCCAAGCCCGAGGGCTCTGTGGCCGCCCCTACGGCAGGCCTGCACTTCACGCCCGAGCTATTCGAGGAGCTGCGGGGGCGTGGGCATAAGGTGCTGGACCTGACATTGCACGTCGGTGCGGGGACTTTTCGTCCCGTCAAGAGCGACACGATAGGCGAGCACGAGATGCACCGAGAGTTGATAAGTGTTTCGCGTAGCCTGCTGGAGTCGCTGCGTGAGGCTCTGGGGTATATCGTGGCTGTGGGGACGACGAGCGTGCGTAGTCTAGAGAGCCTGTATCACCTCGGCTGTAGAGTGCAGCGCGAGCCCGAACTCGCCCCTATGGAGCTGAGCGTGGGGCAGTGGGCGCCCTATACCGAGGATTATGTCTGGCCCACAGCGGAGGAGGCCCTCGGGACACTCCTTATATATATGGAGCGCCATGGGCTAGAGTCCCTCAGCTTTCCCACGGCCATTCTGATAGCCCCTGGCTATACCTTCCGCATGGTATCTGGGCTAATCACCAACTTCCACCAGCCACACAGCACTCTGCTCCTGTTGATAGCGGCCTTCGTGGGCTCGGACTGGCGTCGTATATACGACTATGCGCTCGCCCACGACTATAGATTCCTGAGCTATGGAGATAGCTCTCTGCTCCTGCCTCGGCCTTGGCACTCTGAGGGCTAAAGGCCTGCATGGCTAGCCCTCTGGCGTCGCTCTATCTTGCTGTCTGAGCCGAGGTGCTATAAAGTTTTTTTGTCGAATGCTTGCACGATTGAGAATTATGTCGTAACTTTGCACTCGCAATTGAGGTTAAACCGACCTCAGCGGCTCGCAAGGCTGGCCCATTCGTCTATCGGTTAGGACGCCAGATTTTCATTCTGGAAAGAGGGGTTCGATTCCCCTATGGGCTACTAATAAGAATATAAAGTAGAATAACAGTACAAATGGCAAACCATAAGTCATCGATAAAGCGTATTCGTCAGACGGCTAAGCGTCGTTTGCACAACCGCTACTACGCTAAGACAGCACGTAATGCTGTTCGTAAGTTTCGTGCTTTGACAGATGCTGCTCAAGCTACTGAGATGCTGCCAAAGCTCGCATCGATGCTTGACCGTCTGGCTGGTAAGAAGATTATCCACAAGAACAAGGCTGCTAATCTGAAGAGCAAGCTCGCTAAGCAGATTATCAAGCTCGGTTAATACCAGCGTTCGCACCGACGCTAATAGGTGCTATAGGCTGGCCCATTCGTCTATCGGTTAGGACGCCAGATTTTCATTCTGGAAAGAGG
>CAMBHQ010000028.1 GCA_945867245.1 uncultured Porphyromonas sp. | reverse complement strand
GTCATCGCCCTAGCTCATACCGAGGATCTACGCACAGGCTTCCTCTCTGCCGAGGTGGAGAGCTATCGCGAGCTACAGGTAGAGCCTTATCTGCCCCGCTTCATCCGCCTAGGCGACAGCCTAAGTATAGCTACTCAGATACATAATAGGGGCGAGCAGGAGCTCAGACCGATGCTCCGAGTGTCTTATCTACATCCTAGGACCAAGGCACAACTATTCACTACAGAGAGCCCTCTCACGCTCGGGGCTAAGGCCAGTACGGCACAGCGCACTAGCCTGCCTACGGCCCTCCTCGAGGGGCTCGACAGCGTCCTCGTGCAGGTACAGGCGGGGACCGAGCTATTCAGCGATGGCGAGGAACGTCTATTGCCCGTGCTACCAGCTACGACCGAAGTCCTACGTGCAGAGGCTATTACACTCTATGGCAAGACTACAGGCGAGTACGACCTTAGCCGCAGCCTACTGCCGGCTAATGGCTTCCGTCCCGAGCGTGGACAGCTACAGATTCGCCTAGAGAGCAATCCGCTATATCTAGCCCTACTGGCGATGCCAAAGCTTACGGAGGTCTCTAGTCAGAACGCTATCAACTACGCCACTGCTTACTATGCTATGGGGCTAGCCCGTCAGGTCGCTCAGACGCCTGGGCTCTCGGCTTGGATAGAGGAGCGCTCTAGGGCCCTCGGCACAGGCCTACGTGGGGATAGGGATAAGCAGCTGCACACAGACTTTGCCCATAACCCCTGGCGTGCACAGCTCGCCGAGGAGCGTGAGCTGAAGCAACTGAATGCACTACGCAGTCTGATGGCCAAGACTCAGCGAAGCACTGCGGAGGAGGAGTGGCTCACCAAGCTCGCCGAGCTACAGCTGGCCGATGGGGGCTTTACGTGGTATAGGGGGATGGAGTCTAGTGTCTATATGACTACCTCGGTGCTCAAAAATTTCCTACGTCGTCGCCAGCTGACAGGCGAGAGCTATAGTGGCCGAGCCCTCGGACTGATGAACAAAGCCTGGGCCTATATGCACCGAGAGATGAGCCGAGAGATAGCCGAGTACAAGCGTGACCTTGCGCGCCCCGACCGCAAGCGCTATGCCTCGGTCTATAATGCCCTAGATTATCTGTATCTAGTGTATCTAGACCCTAGTCAGGCCACAGCAGCGAAGGCGAATGCCGACTTCCTACGTAGCTATCTGCGCAAGGGACTAGCTCAGATGGACCACAGCTCCAAGGCTATGGCGGTGCTTATCTATGCGGAGAGCGACCCGAAGCTATCGGCTTCGCTCCTAGAGTCGCTACGTCAGCATCTGCGCAGCGATGAGCAGGGAAGCTATTTCCCCGAGTCTGTGGAGCGTAGCTACTGGTGGTACGACCGCAGTATAGAGGCACACCTCGGGATGATAGAGGCGCTCGGCAAGCAGGCTAAGCCTGGAGACAAGGCCCTCATCGTAGGCATCAAGCGCTGGCTCCTCGGGCAGAAGCGTACCACTAGCTGGAGCAATAGCCTAGCGACAGCCGAGGTGCTACATAGCCTAACACTCGGTCTCGACCTAAGCGCTGAGACTGCGCATAATACTGCGAGCATAAAGCTCTCGCAGGCCGATGGCAAGACCTCTACTATAGCCTCTACCGAGCGCCAGGGCCTCGACCTTAGCTGGGAGCGTGGGGCCGAACCTAAGCAGCTTACGATTACGCAGACCAAGCCCGATGGAGAGCTCTGGGCCAGTGCTATCGCCCGATATACTCTGCCCCTCAGTGAGGATACCCCCTCGGGGCGTGAGCTCAAGCTGCGCCGGCGCTATCACCTGCGCCGTATCGTAGATGGTGCAGAGCAGTTGATACCGCTCAGCGAGGGGCAGGCCCTGCGGGTGGGGGATATCTTGGTGACGAACCTCGATATAGAGCTAGACCGCAGACTCGACTTTGTGGCCCTTAGCGACCCTCGTCTAGCTTGTGCCGAGCCTGTGTCTCAGCTGGCAGGCTATAGCTGGGGGGCGGGTACTCCTTATTATATAGAGCCTCGCGACCAGTGGACGAACTTTTACTTCTACCGCTTGACGGCAGGGAAGTATAGCTTCCAGTACGAGCAACGCATCGTGCGCTCTGGGCAGTATCAGTCTGCCTCGGCACAGCTACAGAGCGTGTATGCGCCCGAGTATGCAGCTACTACGGGCTATACCGGTACGCTGAGGGTAGAGCCATAGGCATTCCCGCTAGTCGATATATCTACGCCCCCTAGTGTCCCTCGGACGCTAGGGGGCGTGGTCTTTTGGTAGCTCACCTAGTATGGGCAATAGCCTCTAGTAGCTCTAGCCCTGTACACTAGCGATGCTACAGCTGTACAGTCGCTAGTGTACAAATAGCCGCCTAGTAGGTGGCCGATTGCCTGCTCGGTAGGTGGCCAAGTGTCTGCCTACTAGGTCGTTGATTGTCTGCTCGGTAGGTGGCCAAGTGTCCGCCTACTAGGTGGCCGATTGTCCGCTCGGTAGGTGGCCAAGTGTCTGCCTAATAGGTGGCCAATTGCCCGCTCGATAGGTGGAGCGGGGTAAGTTATCTGGCAGTGTCAATGGATATTCGCAGAGTCCTGCTTATCAAGATGCAGTATTGGCCCCGTTTCAACCCTTGCTTGTGTTCTCGTCTCTGCCTGCACCTTGTTCTGGGGGGCTTGTTATAGAGCAGTTTCTCTATCCTAAGGGGAGAGGGGAGGGACTCTGTTTGTTGCTGGTGTGTTGGGATAGGTTGTTTGCCATTTTATTTTGATTAGGCCTAATAAATATTCCATAATGCAGGGTGAGTGCTGGAGTTTTTGAGGGGCAATGGTATTCTGTATTGATAAATTATTAGCAGATAAGTATGCGGAATGGAGGTGAATATGAGATTTTTTATCTGTTTTGAGCCTGGAATGTTTGTTTGGTCGGAATAAATAGTATAACTTAGCGCTTAATTAGACGAGAAAGGCTCGTCGCCATAACGTAAATGGTTTATTAAGGCATGAAGAAAACGTTACTTACTTTAGCGGGTGTAGGTCTTACGACGACGCTCGTTTTTGCCCAACAGCAGACCGTGCGCGGGACGATTATCTCCGCAGAGGATGGTCAGCCTGTTATCGGGGCAACCGTTGTGGTTAAGGGGCAGACCACAATAGGCGTGGCGACCAATATCGATGGTCAGTTTACGCTTAATGTCCCACAGAATGCCAAGACGCTTGTTATCTCTTACGTAGGCTTCAGGACTCAGGAGGTGCCAGTTGGCAAGAACCTCAAGATTACCCTAGAGCCAGACACTCAGCTCGTAGATGAGGTGGTAGTGGTGGGCTACGGTACGGGTCGTAAGAACGCCTCAGTGGTGTCTTCTGTCGTAACTGTGCGCTCTAAAGACCTTGAGGCTAAGCCTGCACCGAATCCACTAGAGGCGCTGCAGGGTAAGGTGTCTGGTCTGCAGGCTTTCACAGGTAGCGGTGAGCCGTCAGCAACGATGACGATGCGTGTGCGTGGTAACGGTACGCTTAGTAATGAGGATGGCTCGTCGGACCCTCTATTTATTTTGGATGGTGCGCCAGTGTCTAGCGCTACAATTCGAGGCCTTAACGCAAATGATATCGCTACCATGCAGGTGCTCAAGGATGCCTCGGCAACCTCTATCTACGGTGCACGTGCTGCTAACGGGGTGATCTATATTACGACCAAGCGTGGTAGCAGTTCGGATAGAGCTAATGTTACGATTAGAGGTCAGTACGGATGGTCTAGCCTTGCTAATCAGGACTACTACCGTTCGATGATGAATAGAGACGAGCTCTCTAAGTACCTCGTAGAGATTGGTACTGTGCCAGAGGCTAATATGGCGAAAACGCTAGAACGCTATCCTCACGATACTTATTGGGCAGACTATATCTATCGCAAGAATAGACCCTCTTATCAGACAGATATAGCCGTGTCTGGAGGTGCTGGGCGTACTCAGTATTACCTCTCTGCCGCTATGCAGGGGCAGGAAGGTCTGCGTCACGGTTCGGATTATCGCAAGACGGCTTTCCGTCTTAATCTTAATACGGAGCTCAATAAGTATATATCAATAGGGACAAATAACTCTCTCTCTGTCGATAAGTATAAGGTTAACCCCTATACAAGCAACTCTGTAGCAGGGGGGCTAGCTCTACTAATACAGCCATGGTTTACTGCCTACGGAGAGAATGGAGAAGAGCTCCCTCAGATTACAGGGACTACTCGTTATACAGCCGGTTATCTGCTGAGTAAAGATATTCGTAACCAAGGGTATACGACGCTCAATAGCAACTCCTTTGCCCAGATTAGGCCTCTAGAAGGCTTAACCTTCCGTACTCAGTTTGGTTACGAAATCCGTAATTACGAGTATGACCGAGTGCGACTACCATCGTCGCTAGCGTCTTTGGGCAATGGTCTGCGTAACGTTGCTGATGGCAAGACGATTACACAGAACTGGACGAATACGCTCGAATACAAGTTTAATCTTGGAGAGAAGCATAACTTCATCGCCTTAGCAGGGCATGAGTGGACGGACTACGATTACAACTATGTCGATGCTAAGGGTTCGGGTCTGACCAACGATGTACTGACGACCATCGAGAAGACAACCAAAGAAAAGGATTTCGATGCCAATGTACAGCAGTATGCCTTCCTGTCATTCTTTGGCCGTCTGTCTTACGACTACGATGCTCGATATTTTGCAGATCTTACAGTACGTAACGACGCCTCGAGCCGCTTCGGTCCAGAGAATCGTAGTGCAACCTTCTGGTCTCTAGGTCTGATGTGGGCCGCCAAGAAAGAGGCCTTCCTCGCAGATGTACAGTGGCTAAACGACCTCCGTGTAAAGTATAGCATCGGTACTCAGGGTAATGCACAGATTGGTAACTACAATGCCTATGCGCTTGCAGGCTCGTATGGTCAGTATGATTCTGTGTTAGGGCGTGGCATCTCCAGCGCAGGCAATCCTGCTCTTTCGTGGGAGAGCCAGCACTCAATGTCACTAGGTGTAGAAACGCGCCTCTTCAATAGACTCAATGTAAACCTTGAGTTCTATCGTCGCGTGACCTCAGACATGCTTATGAGCGTGCCCTTCCCTTACTACACGGGCTTCATTGATAGCGATGGCCGTAACGATATTATCCAGAATGTCGGCGAGTATGAGAATAAGGGTATCGACCTAAGTGTAACTTATGATATTCTCAAGGGGAAAAATGGTGATGGCCTCTCTGTGTACGCCAATATAAACTATAATACGGATAAGGTGCTCAGCCTCTTCCATGGGCTTGACTACTGGGCTAACTCATCCTATAGTACGGGCTTCATCGTAGGTCAACCTGTGATGTATATGAGCCCCGTTTGGGCTGGTGTTAATAAGCAGACGGGTGCCCCAGAATGGTTTGTGCCAGGTGAAAATCCAGGTGTAACGACTAAGAATGAGAGGACCTCGAACTTCTCAGAGGCTCTAGAACAGAATACTGGTATACGTCGTTATGCTCCTTGGAATGGAGGTTTTGGTCTCAGAGCTCAGTACAAGGGTATTAGCCTAGATGCTGACTTCTCATTCTCTCTTGGGAAGTACATGCAGTCTAATGACAACTACTTCTATGAGAACCCTACGGTATTCGCTGGCTTCAATCAGCGTAACACTGTACGTGATTACTGGAAGAAGCCAGGTGATGATACTCTGTTCCCTAGCCTAAAATATCAGTTCACGCAGTTCGACTCTCGTATGATTTCGAATGCGTCCTTTGCTCGCCTCAAGTCATTGACCTTAGGCTATACGGCACCAAAGTCTCTGTTTAAGGGGCAGAACTGGATTAAGGGAGCCAAGGTATATGTAACAGGGCGTAACCTCCTAACCTTTACTCGCTTCCAGGGTATCGACCCAGAAACGGAGTCGAATAACACTCTAGGGGTTAATCCTAACACGAAGCAAATCGTTGTCGGGGTAGAGCTAAATTTCTAACTATACAAATAGCTAAATATGATGAAACACAATAATATCATAGCAGTAGCTCTAGGCACTATACTATTAGGTGGTGGCTTGGCCTCATGCAGTCTGGACCGTGAGCCCAAGAGAAACCTTAGCCAGAATCAGGCATTGTTGACCATCACTGATGCCGAAGCCTGGGAAGCTGGTATATTGTCTCGCCTACGTTCTTCTCAAGGGGGCATCTATAGCTTCTCTCAGGATGTGCAGGCAGACGAATTGACCGCAACGCCTGAGTATGGTAATAGGTTTGGTCAATTCGCTGACTGGACGAAGTTCCAGGCTGCGCAGTATGACTCCCGAGATGTTTATGCCAACACCTATGCGGGGATGAAAAATATCAACTATACGATTGAGTATCTGCCAAGCCTGCAGGGGCTTAGTGAGGCCGATCAGAAAAAAGCCAATAGGATCTTAGGGGAGGCCTACTTTGCTCGTGCGTATAGTTATCTCGAGCTAGCCAAGCGTTATGGCAAGGCTTACAATGCTACTACTGCAGAGCAGGACCTCAGTGTATCACTGCTTCTACGCTATGATATGATACAGAAACCCCCTCGTGCTACCAACAAGGAGGTATATGCGCAGATCCTGTCAGATCTAGCTGAGGCCGAGAAGTTCCTAGCTGATGTGTCGGGTAGTGCTAATGCTACTAAGCCTACAATAGATGCTGTACGAGCGCTGAAGGCACGCACCTATCTCTATATGGGGAATTATACAGAGGCTCTGGCTGCTGCAAACCAGCTGATAAATAGCAATACTTATCCCCTGATGGCGGCTAGTGCAGATAACATGAAGGCGATGTGGCGTGCAGATGGTGCAAGCCTTAAGGAAAGTATCTTCTTGCCAGTGGTGAGCTTCCCAAGTGAAGCGAATCTATCGACTCCAGGGTACCTCAATCCTAACGCTGCCAAGAGCACCTTCGCTCCTGATTATATCCCAACGAAGACTGTCTACAACCTGTTCGAAGATAAGGATACACGTAAGGGCGTTTACTTCGTGACGGGAGAGACCGCTGTACTCTCGGGGATTGAATTTACAGACATTGTACTAGTAGCTAAGTGGTGGGGGAATCCCGCTCTTGCTGCTACCGACAATGCCAAGTGGGGTAAGGTGCCTGATGGTCGTATGCGTCCCAAGCTCTTCCGTATCGCTGAGCAGTATCTAATCGCTGCCGAGGCAGCATACCATACTGGTGGAGATGCGCTCATCCCTCTGAATGCTCTGCGTTCCTCTCGTGGTCTAGACGCTCTAGTAGGTGTGTCTGGAGACCAACTCCTGCAGGAGATTCGTAAGGAGCGTCAGCGAGAGCTTGCCTTCGAGGGCTTCCGCCTCTTTGACCTCAAGCGCTGGAACCTAGGTATGACACGTGGCGAGCCACAGACCTCTACCGCAGGGATGCCTTATATCAAGGACCTTGCAGAGCAATCTTACCCAGCTACAGATAACCACTTCGTATGGCCTATCCCTTATCAGGATGTGCAGACGGGTGGTCTGAAGCAGAACCCAGGCTATTAATTTTTAGCTGTTATGTAACAGGAGGGAGTCGCGAAACTCAGGTTTCGTTACTCCCTCTGTGTTTTGTGGATATTTCTCTTATATCTTGTGCTGAGCTTCCTGTATGTTGCATCCTCATCGCATTGCTATATATCGGGATATAAAGTGTATATTTGTGCTTAGATAGGCTATAGACTTCGGCCTCGGCATCATCGAGTCAGAGTCGGGAGTCAATAGTGCTGTCTGAGCAAGAGGATATAGATAATAACGTAGCGGGATGCCTAAGCGAGACCAAGATGCGCATATGCGCAATAACCCCATTTATGATATGCTGACCGAGGGGCAGCGAGCGATGATAGCTCATGCACTGGTAGTCGAGAAGCTGCCCAGACGTACTCGCATCTACAACGAGGGCGAACGTGTAGAGTATCTCTATCTACTAGTGGAGGGCTGTGTAAAGGTTTTCCGTAAGGGCATCGGTGGCAACGACTACGTGCAGTTGGCTATGCCGGGGCATTTTTTCAATATTCGCCCTTACTTTACGGATGGTCGGCATCCTTTCTCTGCCGAGACTTATAGCGAGACGGAGCTGTACAAGATACCTGTAGAGGTTATCGAGCGTATCCTGCATCAGAACGTGCAGGTCTGTCGCTATTGTATAGCGGCCCTAGCGCAGGAGGTGAGCAAGCAGGAGGAGCGTAGCATCGGCCTTATGCAGAAGCAGATGCGAGGGCGCCTAGCCGAGACCCTGCTCTATCTGGCCGAGCTCTATGGCTACGAGGAGGATGGCTATACGCTGCGCATACAGCTTAGTCGCAACGACCTAGCCTCTATCAGCTATATGACCCCGAGCAACGTGAGCCGTACGCTCTCGGCCTTTACCTCGGAGCGTATCCTTTCGCTAGAGCGCAAAAAGATTAAGATTATGAATCTTTCCCAGCTTGAGCATATCTCCGACCTGGGTTAGAGCCTCTGTATTTGATTAAATGGTTTATCTATAATAGTTCAATGAGTACGAAATTCAAGATTCTGAACCCACTCAGACGAATGTCTATTCCTAAGCCGAACGCCTCGATTCTCCTATTCGTGGCGGCTATTCTGGCTGTATGTATTGCCAACTCCCCATGGAACGATTGGTATCAAGAGCTACTCAATTATCCTATAGAGGTCAAGGTGCTAGGCTTCGAGCTATTTGCACACCATGGGCATACGATGACTCTAGCAGCCTTTGTCAATGACTTCTTGATGGCCTTTTTCTTCTTTAATATAGGCCTAGAGATTA
>CAMBHQ010000027.1 GCA_945867245.1 uncultured Porphyromonas sp. | reverse complement strand
CACCAAGATTGTCAAGCATGCCTGGCTAGATGCCTATGCCCAGATTGCGGGCGTGGACTTCGTGCGACGTATGGCCCCACGTATCATGATGCTCGTGGGCTCGCCTAGCTACAACTCCGATGGCACTATCACCCTCGGGACGGCTGAGGGCGGACTCAAGGTTACCTTCTATCAGACCAACTGGCTCAACGAGCGTAATACCGTAGACCTCAACCAGTACTTCCTGCACATGGTACACCACGAGTTTACTCATATACTGCACGCCTCCAAGGCATGGCCGCAGGAGTTTAACCTCATCAGTCAGGGTGACTATGCCCCCACGGCCTGGCACAACCGCAATGCCCTAGAGTCCTACAACCTAGGCTTCATCACCCCCTACGCTGGTAGCCAGATAGGCGAGGATATCACCGAGGTAACAGCCAAGTATCTGACACTAAGCCCCGAGAACTATGCCCGCATCAAGACCCTAGCTTCGGCAGAGGGATGGGCCAAGATAGAGCGCAAGGTGAATATCATGAAGAAGTATATGCTCGAGGCCTGGGGCATCGATATGGACGTCCTCAGAGCCGAGGTACAGAGACGCACCGAGGAGGTACGCTATCTGCCACTGATAGAGCCTAGCTGGGAGGCCCTACTGAGCGCTAGCGGAGCCGAGGAGCGTAGCATAGACCTTGCCCGTGCCGAGATAGCCCGTGCGCTACTAGAGCGTCAGCCCGAGCTATTCGACACCTCGGCTGCTACCCATAAGCGCCGCTGCGACAATTGCTCGGCCCTACTACAGCTATATCCACAGGCCTCTGCCACTCCTCTAGAGGGCGTGCAGATGCCACAATAGTTAGCACGATGAAAACAAATAGACTGATATATCGCTTCCTATGCCTATTGCTGCCCATCGTAATGATAGGCTCGGGATGTCAGCGCAACGAGGAGTACCTCTTCGAGGGCAGTAGTGCCACACGTATCAATAAGTCCATAGAGGAGCTACGCAGCCTACTCACCAGTAGCGAGGATGGCTGGATACTGGAGTTCACCCCGAGTATAGGGGGGCACTTCGGTAGCTATACGATGCACCTTAGATTCGACCAAAAGGGCGAGGTATATATTGCCAACGAGCTAATGCCTCTAGAGCCTGCCGACCAAATGTTTCGCAGTATGTATGCCCTGCGTAGCGACAAGGGGGCAGTGCTCTCGTTCTCGATGTACAACGATGGCTACCACCTCTTTGCCGACCCCGATGTAGACGGAGGCTGGGGGCGCGGACGTGGCTTCGAGGGCGACTACGAGCTGGTGCTACAGGAGAAGCGCGAGGATGGTTCGCTGATATTCAAAGGCAAGATTACCGGCAACTATATGCGTATGTTCCGCCCCAGTGAGGGCGCACGTACCTACCTACAGCGCATTAAGGCTATACGCCGTGCTGCCATCAATATCGATGAGCTACTGACCAACAATACCGATGCCTGGACGGGCACTCTCGGTGGCAAGACTGTCGTCCTCTACTACGACAGAGGGGACTACAACCGCTTCCTTGTAGACCATGGCGACGGCTATCCGCTCCCCCTGACCTATACCTACGATGCCGAGGGCCTGCGCCTATCGACCCCACTCAATGGCGTTAGCAAGTTCACGTGGCAGGCCGAGGACAAGAGCTGGCGTAGCCCTAGTGGCGAGGTACTACGCCTGCGCAAAGACCCCTACTACGAGCCGTACAAGAAATACCTAGGGCGCTACACGCTGCACAACCTATACGAGGCTAATGGCACCAAGCTAGACCCCGTAGAGGTGAACTTCGTAGAGGCTAAGGGCCTTAGCTACTCGATAGAGCCGGTAGAGGGTAGCCACCTCAAGTATAAGCTCGTGGCTGAGTACAATAGGGAGCGAGATGCCTTCGAGATTCTTACGCAGGAGCTACAGATACCTCAGACGACAGAGAGCTATGTGCTGATGCCCTTCAATGCCAAGCGAGGGGATGAGTTCCGCCAGACCTTCGCCGCCGCAGTAGGGCAGGTAGCACGCCTCAACCCTCAGCACCCACAGAGTAGCCAGGGCGATGTCTACGAGATGGTCGATAATGGCGTATGGCGTAGCGAGGAGGCTAAGTCCTTCGTCGTCGTACGTGTATTCCTCGGTAGTTATCAGGTAGACCCCAATATCAAGCCTGCCCTATTCGACCGTATATACTTCGTTAAGCACAAATAACAAAGCATATGACTATGAATAAGATATTATACAGCCTTAGGCTATTATTGCTCCTCACTCTGAGCCTTGTCTCCTGCGGACAGCGTCAGGACGAGGTCCTCACAGAGAGCTTCAGAGTCCTCTCTACCGAGATACCCACGGCATACACGGGAGGGGCGGGCCTGATACGTCTGAGCGAGGGCGACTTCGAGGCTACTAGCAGTGCCGACTGGTGCCAGATACAGGTCTCGGGTAGCGAGCTACAGGTCTCTGTGGCTCGGCACGAGGGCTACGATGCACGTACCGCCAATATACATATACAGAAGGGCGCACGGCAGATAGATATCCCCGTAACGCAGCTCGGGACGATTAACTATATCCGCAATATAGAGAACCTCAACTACGAGGCTACGGGCGGAGAGATTAGCTTCGAGATGTTTGCTCAGGCACAGCCTGTTATCACGATGAGCGAGGGGGGTGACAGATGGCTCAGTTACAAGGTCTCGGAGGGGCGTATTAGCTTCAGCGCCTTGCCCAACGAAGGCCCTGGGCGCAATGCCGATGTATTCATCGTCATAGGCGCCTATCGTATGCGCCTCTCGGCTTATCAGAAGCGTAATCCGAGCGCTAGCGGTGCCGTAGAGCCTGTACGCTACGAGGACCTCCTAGGACGCTGGGTGCTAGAGGGGACCTATGTAGAGGACCGCTTTACGCAGGAGGTAGAGATAGTCCAGGCGGTGCACGACCAGTTGTATATCCTCCGTGGTCTAGGGGCCGATATACCGCTGATGTTTGACGAGGATAAGCGTGGCGTGCGCATACCCATGGTGCAGGCACTAGACGGCAAGCCTAATGTGCAGCTGCTCTTCGTCCCAGACCCCGAGCATCTATCTATGCCACTGCCTTATGAGGATAAGGTTTACCTTCAGGCGCCCACGACCTATACGACAGGCAATCGTCTCTTCCTGACCTTTACGAGCCAAAAGACGATACTGAGCGAGTCTACAGGCGAGCAGGTACCCATCAACGGCTTGGTATTCTGGGATACAGAGGCCGATTACTTCTGGGAAGGCGAGGGTGTGCGTAGTATTATTACTTCGATAACGCTGAGCAAAAAGTTGGAGGGAGAATAAGTCGCTCCGAGACGACATACTAGGTAAAGGAACGTCCGCCTACTAGGCAGCCAAGTGGCCGCCTAGTAGGTGGACGTTCCTCTGCTTATTAGGTGGACGTTTGTCCGCTTATTAGGTGGACGTTTGTCCGCTTATTAGGTGGTCGGTGGCTAGTATTCCTAGACACCAACTAAGCCTATCCGTCGATGAGGCCATGCACGCTATAGTTTTGGTCTATGTAGGTCTTTATCAGTTCGAAGTAAGCATGCGTTGTTACGACGCAGCCCTGACTGATGCGTATGCCATGTGGGATATATCGATCTTTGGGGATATGTCGCTCGTAATAATCGACTTCTACACGTGGGTGTAGTACGATGCCACGCTTGCGTATATTGCTATTGCTTTCGTCTAGTCCATCTAGGCGAAAGGCGGGGTCGCCCTTGCTCGTGGTATAGAACTCGGCTACACGAAAGGCTCCGTAGGAGGAACACCAACTGTCGGGGGTGTTGCTGAAGGTAGGCCGCGCCTCGGTGGAGGTGCCGCCCTCGCCATGGGCCGCATAGCCTCGGTGGAGGTAGCGGACGAAGCGCCCCGAGCTATCGAGACAGCTACTATCTAGGACGAAGAGGCGCTTTTGGTACGAGGGCTTGCGGTAATCTACGAATAGGACGAGTGAGCGCCCAGGCGTGCCCTGTTTAAGGAGTTCGTAGAGACGTGCCTGTTGGGCTTTGCTAAGGGCGAGTTCGTCTTTGGGCGTTTTTTGAGGGGTGTTTTTTTCCTCGCTAGGCGGTGCGGTGCTGAGTGCTAGCATCGTCAGGAGGTAGTAGCCTGCTAGACCAAGTCCGATAGGTAAGGCTACGGCGAGTATGCGCGTTATTATCTTCATATTTTATAGTGGTCAGTGGTTTTTTAGTGGTCGGTGGCTAGTGGTCGGTGGCCAGTGGCTAGTATTTCTAGTGAGCCTAGGGACACTAGTGGGCCTAGTAATACTAGATCTAGCGTGCGCCAGCCACTAGCCACCGACCACTGCGGGCTTCGCCCGCCCTACTACTCCCAGCCTGCTATCAGTCCTCGGGGCGGGTTGATGAGGTAGACACGCTCTGTGGCACGGGTTAGGGCGGTGTAGAGCCAGCGTAGCATAGAGAGGTCCGTGGGCAGTACCCCCACTAGACCGAGGTCCACGAAGACACAAGACCACTGTCCGCCCTGCGCCTTGTGGGCCGTAACGGCATAGCCATACTTGACCTCTAGAGCGCCCCAGTAGGGGTCGCGCTTGATGGCACGGCGGGTGTCAACGATACCGGTACCCGCCTCCACTTGATAGTCGTGGGCGAGGGCATTGTAGAGCGCTAGGCGTTCGTCGTGGCTGCGCTGTGCCTTTTCGTCCCCAAGTCCACTGACGAGGATGCGCACCTCGAGCTCTGTATCTCGCTCGGGCAGGTAGATGGTAGCATCCACGAAGTGCAGTCCGTATATATAATGGTGTCGGTACGTGCGCTTGAGCTCGATAATCTCGCCGTTGGCGATGAAGTCGGCTCGGTCTTTGCGCTGGGCATAGTAGTAGTTATTGCGTGCGACGATAAGTTGCTCGCCACGGACGAGTTCGCTGTCGTAGTCGAAGATGCGGCTGCGTATGCCGAGGTTGTGCTGTAGGGCCCGCTTGTTGCTGGGGCTGACGACGAGGACGTCTTCTCGCCCGTAACGTCGGTAGCAGCTGTCAAGCTCGTCGAGGACCTCTTCGCCGGGGAGTACTCTGAGGTCGGCTTGCTTGCCGAGCGTGAGCGTTAGAGGGATGGGCTCGCCCTCGGGGTGATGCCGATACTGCTCAATGAGCTGGCGTATATAGGTAGCTTGCTCTAGGATGCCGCTCTCGCTGGTCTGTCGGACGACCTCGCGCAGCTCTGCCGAGTAGACCTTGAGTCCATAGACCTCGCGCAGTTTCTCGGGCGATAGGGCGGTGCTTTCGTGCGAGCCTACGGGCGGTAGCTGGGCATCATCACCTACGAGTATTAGTTTGGCCTCATCGCCCGAGAAGACGTATTCGAGTAGGTCATCCAGTAGGTTACCCGAGCCGAAGGGGGGGGGTTCGTAGCTCTCGGCCGTTATCATAGAGGCCTCGTCGACGATGAATAGGGTACGCTGTGTAGCCTGTCCTAGTCGGTAGCTGCCCCCCTCCTCGATGCTGGCTGACGAGGGGCGATAGATACGTCTGTGGATGGTGGTGGCGGGCAGGGCGCAGGTAGCGCTGAGGACCTTGGCAGCGCGTCCTGTGGTAGCGAGCAGTTCGACAGCGATGCCACTGTCTCGGGCAGCCTCGCTGATGGCCCTGAGCAGGAAAGTCTTACCCGTACCCGCATAGCCACGCAGTAGGAAGAGGGCGTTGGGGTAGTCGTCGTGTAGGTACTCGGCTAGGCTTCTGAGCGCGTCTTCTTGGCCTGGGGTAGGGTAGTGCGGCAGGCGCTCGAGGAGGTCCTTGGCCGTGAGTGGATAACTCATATCTCTATTATTTCTTTTATCTTTGCCCCGTGAATATAGCACATTCCGAGAAAACTCGTACCTTTGGAGCTATAATAGACTAACTTGTAAGTAAAACAACTAGTATAAAGACGATGAACAAAGCATTGATGGGCCTTGTGGCTGTGGTAGTACTTGCCCTGGGCTATGTAACGGTAAAGAGCATCCTCGACCCCGTGCAGTTTGATAAGCAGCAGGAACTGCGCGAGGCAGTGCTACAGAAGCAGCTCAAAAAGATTGCTACCTATCAGGAAGAGTACAATAAGGTACACGGCAAGTTTGCTACTGCCGAGGAGCTCACCGAATTCCTCAATAATGGTAAGGTTTACTACGTACGCTCTGAGGGTGAAATCACCGAGTCTATGCGCGAGCAGGGCCTCACAGTAGAGCAGGCTGTTGCCAAGGGACTTATCAAGCGTGATACCGTATGGGTATCTGCCAAGGACTCACTCATCAAGGATGGTACTGACATCGCTACGCTCTTCGACGTCCTCTCTACAGGCAATAAGATCGAGGTAGAGGTAGGTAACCTCAAGCAGGAAGTCGGCAAGGATACTATCAATGTATCTGTCTTCGAGGCGCGCATACCTTTCGAGTCTTACCTCTCTGACCTCGACAAGGGTCGTCTCGTACAGAAGAAGGAAGCCCTCAAGAGCAAGGCTAAGAGCTACCCTGGTCTACGCATCGGCTCGCTCGAGGAGGTACGTACAACGGGTAACTGGGAGTAACCCCGCGCAATTTACTAGGGCCTAGTCTCAGGAGCCTTAGGCTCGTGGACTGGTCTGAGTACCGAATTATAGGCGAGTTAGCACTTGTCCTATAAAAGTCTCCCGCACCCCCCCCTTCCCATAAACTCCAACGTGCGGGGGAGAGATATGAAATGATTGACGATGTAGAGCCAGGGTCGACGGGAGTCGGCTCTGGCTTTTTTATAGTGGGCAGTGGGGCGGGCAGAGCCCGCAGTGATCAGTGATCAGTGGTCAGTTGCTGGCGCATGCCACTAACCACTGCATACTGCTCACCGACCACTAACCACTAGCCACCGACCACTAATCACTAACAATGACCCCTACCATCCTAGAGGCCGAAGAAATGACCCTTCGGCTAGAGCTCCGATATCGGGGCATCAGCTACACGCTCTACGATGCCGAGGAGCAACCCTACGGCACAGCCCAAGACGTGGATTATCCCGAGGGGATGAGCACACACGAGGGCCTAACGCATCTGCTCTACGAGCTGCCGGTGCTGTCCTTGCCCTACCACGAGGTACGCGTATATTATATGCCTAGTGCTGTTACGCTCGTGCCCGAGAGTCTCTACGATAGTGCCGAGGGCGAGCTGTGGCGTACGACTACCTGCCCCAGCGAAGAGCCCCTGCGCCTATTGCCCTATACCCTGCCCGAAGAGTCGAAAGTCCTCCTAGGCGCTTATCCCGAGGCCCTCGTCCTACTGCTGCAGCGGCAGTACCTCTCCTTGCAGTTCGTCCCTGTGTATATGCCTCGGCTACATACCGCTCTGGAGGCTAGCCGTACCGAGGGCCGTGGGCGCCTCATGGTGCTAGAGGGCGCCACTAGCCTGACCATCGCCCACGTTGCTCCCCGAGGGCTTCTATTCCTGAATACATACGACTTCGTCCGTCCCGAGGATGAGTCGAGCCGAGCGGATGAGCGGGCCTATTACCGCAGCTTAGTCTGGCAGACGCTCGGCCTTAGCGCCGAGCATTGCCACGTAGAGGAGGTGTTTTTATAGTGGGCAGTGGCTAGTGGTCAGTGTTCCTAGTTACCCTAGGCTCACTAGGAATACTAGGGCTACTAGGAATACTAGACCTAGCGCGCCAGCCACTGCCCACTAGCCACTGCATACTGATCACTGCCCCCTTATTGCCAATTCCCTATAAATGCGTATCTTTGCAGCCGTTATACAATAAACAATAAGTTAAACTAAACGAGTTATGAACAACTACGAAACCGTTTTCATCCTTACTCCCGTTTTGTCTGAAGTTCAGATGAAGGAAGCGGTAGACAAGTTCATCGGTGTGCTACAGGCTCAGGGCGCTGAGATTGTTAACCACGAGAACTGGGGCCTCAAGAAGCTGGCCTATGCTATCCAGAAGAAGTCTACGGGCTTCTACCACCTAGTAGAGTTTAAGGCTAATCCCGAGACGATTGCTGTCCTCGAGACCGCTTATCGCCGTGATGAAGCTGTCCTCCGCTTCTTGACCTTCCGTCAGGACAAGTTCGCAGCTGAGTACGCTGTGAAGAGAAGAAACCGTAAGTCTCAATCAAACGCAAACTAAGACATGGCTGCACCATCAGAAATACGCTACCTTACTCCACTATCGGTAGACAAGACTAAGAAGAAGTATTGCCGCTTCAAGAAGCTCGGCATCAAGTACGTAGACTACAAGGATGCAGACTTCCTCAAGAAGTTCCTCAACGAGCAGGGTAAGATCCTCCCACGCCGTATCACAGGTACTTCGCTCAAGTTCCAGCGTCGCGTAGCTCAGGCCGTTAAGCGTGCTCGTCACCTCGCCCTGCTGCCCTACGTAACAGACAATATGACTAAGTAGTATCACCCCAAAGGAGACAGAATAAACAATGGAAATTATTTTGAAAGAAGACGTACTCGGCCTCGGGTACAAGGATGACGTAGTAACGGTAAAGAACGGCTACGGTCGCAACTTTCTAATCCCTCAGGGTAAGGCTATCCTAGCGACAGAAAGTGCTAAGAAGATTCTCGCTGAGAACCTCAAGCAGCGTGCCCACAAGCTCGCAGCTATCAAGGCTGAGGCAGAGGCTCAGGCAGCTAAGCTACAGGGCGTAAAGCTCGTGGTAACAGTGAAGACTGGTGCCAACGACGCTATCTACGGCTCTGTGACCAACATCCACATCGCCGAAGAGCTCGCTAAGCTAAGTCATTGGAAAAAAAATTCTGAAGTTTTTGGTTAGAAAGACTTGTGTTTGCCCATGGAAAGGGTAAGT
>CAMBHQ010000026.1 GCA_945867245.1 uncultured Porphyromonas sp. | reverse complement strand
CCCTACAGATGGCTGGCGGACTGCATAAGTTCAATAGCTGGGACGGCCCTATCCTCACGGATAGCGGAGGGTATCAGGTCTTTAGCCTAGCCGATAGCCGCAAGATTACAGAGGAGGGGGTAACCTTCCGCTCGCATATCGATGGTTCTAAGCACCTCTTCAGCCCCGAGCGTGTGATGGACATCGAGCGTATAATAGGTGCGGATATTATGATGGCCTTCGACGAGTGCTGTCCAGGTGATGCCGACTATAAGTATGCCGAGCGCAGTCTAGCGCTGACCGAGCGCTGGCTCGACCGCTGCCTCAAGCGTTGGCGCGAGACCGAGCCCCTCTATGGCTACCACCAGAGCCTCTTCCCCATCGTACAGGGCTGTGTCTATCCCGAGCTACGTAGGCGCGCTGCCGAGCACATAGCAGAGCTCGGTGCCGAGGGTAATGCCATCGGAGGTCTGGCAGTAGGCGAGCCTACGGAGAAGATGTACGAGATGGTCGAGTTGTGCCACGGCATCCTGCCCAAGGACAAGCCCCGCTACCTCATGGGCGTCGGCACTCCGATTAACCTATTAGAGAATATCGCCCGAGGGGTCGATATGTTCGACTGCATTATGCCCACACGCAACGGGCGCAATGGGCAGCTCTTCACGAGTCAGGGTACTATCAATATACGCAATGCCAAATGGGCGCGTTGCTTCGAGCCCATCGATAGCGAGGGTTATTCCTTCGTAGACAGTCAGTACACACTGGCCTATCTGCACCACTTGATACGTGCCGACGAGATACTCGGTCTACAGATTGCCTCTATCCACAACCTGGCCTTCTACCTAAGGTTGGTTGGGGAGGCCCGAGAGCATATCATCGCTGGGGACTTCGACGAGTGGAAGACCCGCATGGTGCGTCAGATGGATAAGCGTCTCTAGTGCTAGGCATAGGTGTATATAATATAGGAGTATAGGATGAGCGTAGTAGAGTACGAGCCACAGATAGAGGAGTCTCTCAAGGATGAGCTGCTAGAGGGTCAGGAGGGGAGCGATGAGCCCGTAGAGGCTACGCCCGAGCCTTCGCCCAAGCCTTATCGCCCGTGGCTAGGACTGGTGGATAAGTATATCCTGAGGACTTTCCTTGGGACTTACTTCTTTATGATTCTGCTGATTATATCGGTGGCAATCGTATTTGATATGAATGAGAAGATGGACGAGTTCGTCAAGCCCGAGGTACCACTCTCGGGCATCGTCTTCGACTATTACCTCAACTTTATCCCTTACTACGCCAATATCTTCAGCCCGCTATTCGTCTTCATTGCCGTTATCCTCTTCACGAGTCGTTTCGCAGGCAATAGTGAGATTATAGCTATGCTAGCCAGTGGAATGAGCTTCCGCCGTCTCCTCAGGCCATATATGCTCGGGGCTGCACTTATCAGTCTGCTATCCTTCGTGCTGACCAACTATGTGATACCGCCTGGGACCAAGGATAGACTGGACTTCGAGAACGCCTATATCCGCCAGAAGCGCATCAATACGGCTTCGGCTGTGCAGCTAGAGCTAGAGCCTGGCAAGATACTCTTTATTGAGAGCTATACCCGTGATACTAAGAGCGGATATCAGCTGGCGATAGATCTATTCGAGAAGGGCGACCTCGTGCGTCGTCTGACTGCCGAGACAGCTACCTACGATACGCTAGGGCGCTGGACGCTCTACAACTACCGAGACCGCGGGCTAGGTAAGTACCGAGAGCATCTAGTCGTAGGGGCACAGATGGACACGCTCCTAGGGGTAGACCCCGAGGACTTCCTGATCTCGGGCAAGGACGTAGAGACGCTCACCAGTCCCGAGCTTAGGACCTCTATCAGACGTCAGGCGGAGCGTGGCGTCGGCAACGTACAGCTCTTCGAGATAGAGCTGCACAAGCGCTACGCCTCTGTTTTCTCAGCTTTTATTCTTACCTTCATAGGGGCTGTACTCTCGGCACGCAAGGTTAAGAACGGCCTCGGCATCAATATCGCCATTGGTCTGGGGCTCTCTTTTGGTTACATCCTCTTCATGACTGTAACCTCTACCTTCGCTATTAGCGGGGAGATGGAGCCTTGGCTGGCCGCTTGGTTGCCCAACTTCGTCTTCGTCGTAATAGCCCTCTCGCTGTGGCGCCAGGCTCCGCAGTAGAGGCACTATCCGACGAGGCGATAAACAAAACATTTAGCCTATGGCAAAGAAAGAAAAGATCAACAAGCAAGTAGTCATCAAAAACCGCAAGGCCTCTTTTGACTACGAGTTCATAGACCTATATACGGCCGGTATCGTGCTGGTCGGCACCGAGATTAAGTCCCTGCGCCTCGGCAAGGCCTCGCTCGTCGATGCCTTCTGCTACTTCCATCGTGGCGAGCTCTGGCTCAAGAACGCCAACATCTCGGAGTATTTCTATGGGTCGTACAACAATCATAACGCTCGCCGTGAGCGTAAACTCCTGCTCAACCGCAAGGAGCTAAAGCGCCTAGAGGAGTACGTCAAGACCCCAGGCGTTACCATAGTACCCACCAAGCTATTCATCAACGAGCGTGGTCTCGCCAAGGTCGTAATAGCCCCTGCCAAGGGTAAGAAGCTCTACGACAAGCGCGCTAGTCTCAAGGAGAAAGACGACCGCCGAGAGATGGATAGAGCGATGAAGCGCTAAGCAATACACCAACGATTAACCTAATATCTGTTTCGCTTATGGACAAACTGATTCTCGCCACTATTACAGGCTACGACCGCCCTGGCGTAACGGCATCGCTGACACGCATACTGGCCCAGCACAATGCCTACATCCTAGACATCGGTCAGGCGGATATCCACAGTAGCCTTAACCTCGGTATCCTCTTCCAGACGACAGAGGAGACCTCGGGCCCTATCCTCAAGGAGATGCTCTTCAAAAGCTACGAACTCAACGTCAAGATTCGCTTCAAACCCATTACCGAGGATGAGTATATGCAGTGGGTAGCGCAGCAGGGGCGCAACCGATACATCATCACCCTAGTGGCGCGCAAAATCACAGCGCAGATGATAGCGGGCGTATCGGAGGCCAGTGCCGAGCAGGGACTAAACATCGACGATATCAAGCGCCTTACCGGACGTATCTCGCTCCGTGAGGAGGAGAACGGCCCACTGGCGAGCGTAGAGTTCTCCATGCGTGGTACGCCTAGAGACGAGGCCGAGTTACAGCGCAGCTTCGTAGAGCTATCGGCCGCGCACGACGTCGATATATCCTTCCAGAGAGAGAGTATGTACCGCCGCACTAGACGCCTAATATGCTTCGATATGGACTCTACACTGATTCAGACCGAGGTGATAGACGAGCTGGCCGAGCGTGCTGGCGTAGGGCCCCAGGTTCGTGAGATAACGGAGCGTGCTATGCGGGGTGAGCTAGACTTCACCGAGAGCTTCCGTGAGCGGGTGGCTCTCCTCAAGGGGCTCGACGTGTCGGTGATGCAGGAGGTGGCCGAGAGCCTGCCCATGACCGAGGGCGTAGAGCGCCTAATGAAAGTCCTCAAGCTCGTAGGCTTCAAGATTGCTATCCTCTCGGGGGGCTTTACCTTCTTTGGCAACTACCTCAAGCAAAAGTTCGGTGTCGACTACGTCTATGCCAACGAGCTAGAGGTCGGGGAGGACGGCAAGCTGACAGGGCGCTATCTGGGCGACGTGGTCGATGGCAAGCGCAAGGCCGAGCTACTACGTCTCATCGCACAGGTAGAGGGCCTAGATCTACGCCAGACCGTGGCCGTAGGTGACGGGGCTAATGACCTGCCTATGCTAGGTCTGGCAGGACTCGGCATAGCCTTCCACGCTAAGCCGAAGGTTAAGGCGAGCGCCAAGCAGAATATAAATACCGTAGGACTCGATGGCCTACTCTACTTCCTAGGGTATAAGGACTCGCTCCTAGATATCTAAGTATTCATCCCTAACACTCAATAGTTATGCTCAAGCACATTGTATTATTTACGCTCGGGGACTTCGCCAGTGGCGAGGCCAAATGCGAGCAGCTAGCGCTCATCAAGCGCGAGCTAGAGGCACTGCCAGCGCTCATACCAGCACTGCATAGCCTCGAGGTACACTACAACGAGAACCTCGCCGAGAGCTATGACTTCGGTCTCGTAGCCGTGGTCGATTCGCTCGCCACACTGCCCGAGTATGCCGACCATCCCGAGCACGTCCGTGTGGCCCGCGAGTTCATCAAGCCCTACCTCAAGGCTAGAGCCTGCATCGACTATACCGAGCCGACGGCATAGCTCCACGAGACCAGACCATACAACGAAAGGCTCGCAGAGCTCTGCGTGCTCTCTGTAGTGTCCTCTGTGAGGCTCGGCTAGTGCCGAGGTATTCTCTATGTGCGGGGGAATTACTACCTTTGTAAATAAAGATAAATCAATATAGTAATGAAAAAGCTTTTTAATCGTCTTGCTGCCCTAGCGATAGCTATCGTAGCAACTACTACGAGCCTATCGGCTCAGCTAGACTTCGAGAACAGCCGCTATCGTGTCGAGGCAGGTATCACGGCGTCGAAGATCTCTAACTTCGGCAAGGGAGAGAACCTATACGGCCTACGTGTCTCTGGGCAGGTACTCGTACCTTTCCAGCGTTCTAAGTGGGGACTTCTTACGGGTCTGACCCTCACCAACAAGGGCGAGCGCTCGAGTTTCTATAACAAAACGAACATAGGGACAGTCTCTATCAGCCCCCAAGATCGCACGGCTCTGATGTATCTACAGCTCCCAGTGAACTTCTCGCACCGCTTCGACCTCAATCGCAACAACCGCATCTACTTCGAGTTCGGTCCTTACTTAGCTTATGCGCTTAGTGGTAAACTTGGCGATCTAAGCCTAACCAAGAAGGTCAATGGTGAGGCTCCCTTCAACCCTTTCGAAGTTGGTATCGGGGCTAGCCTACACTACGACTACAAGAATATCTACCTCAAGGCCGGTGTGGAGTATAGCCTTACTAAGGTTGTCAACCTGCAGGGCAGCCTAGCGAGACGTGTCGATGGCGGTACGCCTCGCTACGGCCTCGGATACATCACCCTCGGCTACCAGTTCTAAGCTCATCCTTGGCTGAT
Organism: uncultured Porphyromonas sp.; assembly: GCA_945867245.1. Classification (GTDB taxonomy): domain Bacteria; phylum Bacteroidota; class Bacteroidia; order Bacteroidales; family Porphyromonadaceae; genus Porphyromonas. The sequence goes on along the minus strand of CAMBHQ010000026.1, from coordinate 3,813 downwards.
GCCTAGGGTCTAGAATCCTAGCTTATATATATCCCCTCAATAGTCCAGCGCTCGCTGTGGCTATTGAGGGGATTTCTTGTGCCCGTTTGGAGGTCTACTAGGAGGATTATCATATCCAAAGCGCCACGGGCTACCTCCCTATAGCAGGAGGTAGCCCGTGGCTTCGTATTAACTATGAGTGCTCAGTCGCTTACTTGCTGTTGCGCTCGATGAGGGTCTCTACAGTCTCGATCTCTAGGCAGTGTGCTGCGCCCGTGATACCGATAGTACCGCTCATATAGGCAGCCTGCGTCTTCTCGGCAATCACACCGGTAGAGATGAAGTGCTTGATACCACTAACGAGGCGTTCCTTCTCGTTGGCAGCCTCGGCCTCGTAGTGGGCGTTTACGCCATAACTGAGGGCTAGCTGACGGCCTACAGTCTGGTCGTAGCAGATAGCGCATACAGGCACTGTAGAGCGGAACGAAGAGAGGTAGCGAGCCGTGCGACCGGTGTAGCTGTCGGTGATGATAGCGGCAGTGTCGATCTTCTCTACGCTCTTAACGGCTGCCTTGGCGAGGTAAGCCGTCGTCGTCGATACTTCCTTGGAATAAGGCGTTTCGGCATCGTATTCGTTCTCTAGAGAAGCCTCAGCCTCGCGGATGATGCGTGCCATCGTCTGTACAGCCTCTAGTGGGTAATCACCGTTAGCCGTTTCGCCAGATAGCATCACAGCGTCTGTGCGATAGTACACAGCGTTAGCGATGTCGCTCACCTCAGCACGAGTAGGCAGTGGGTTCTCTATCATGGTGTGTAGCATCTGCGTAGCCACGATTACGGGCTTCTTGGCAGCGATACACTTCTTGATGATCATACGCTGGATGTTTGGCACCTTCTCGGCAGGCACTTCGATAGCTAGGTCGCCACGAGCGATCATGATACCAGCGCAAGCGTCGATGATCTCATCGATGTTGTCTACGCCCTCTTGGTTCTCGATCTTGGCGATGATCTGGATGTTGCTCTTGTGCTCGTCTAGGATCTCCTGGATTTCCTCGATGTCCTTGCGGTTACGCACGAAAGAGTGCGCGATGAACTCGATGTTCTGAGGGATAATGTGGAGGATATTGCGGCGGTCCTTCTCTGTCAGAGAGGGGAGGTCGATGCGCACGCCAGGCACGTTTACGCTCTTGCGGCTACCGAGCTTACCGCTGTTCTGACAGGTGGTGTGTAGCTTGTCAGCTTCCTTGCTCTCTACGACGAACTCTAGAGCGCCGTCGTCGAGTAGGATACGTGCACCTACGGGTACGTCAGCGACGAAGTTTACGTAGTTTACGTTGATGATCTGGTTGTTTGACTCAGCCTCGGGGTTCGCCATGAAGACAACCTTGTCGCCAGGGTTGAATTCGATCTTGAGGTCCTTGCCATGCTGTGCCTTGTATTCGCTGTTGCCTGTTAGGACGGTAGTACGTACCTCAGGGCCCTTGGTGTCTAGTAGCACGGCTACATCCTTGCTCACGGTGCGGGTGTTGTTGATCACCTCTGTGATACCTTCTGGGGTCATGTGGGCAGTGTTCATACGCACTACGTTCACGCCAGCCTCTACGAGGGGGCGGAGGAATTCGACGCTACAACGGAGGTCCGAGATCGTCGCTACAATCTTTGTTTTCTTCATATATTTATTACAACGTTACTTGTTATCGTTTTGCTTGTTTATGAGTGCCTGGATGCCTAGACGATAGCCCTCTAGCCCTAGGCCCGTAATCTGCCCTAGGCAGGCCTCGGCGATGAGGCTATGGCGTCGGTAGGCTTCGCGGGCGTAGATGTTGGATAGGTGTACCTCTACGACAGGTGTCTGTATAGCACGTATGGCATCTAGGATAGCAATAGAGGTGTGGGTATAGGCGCCTGCATTGAGTACGATGCCGATGCAGTCTGGCTCGGCATCTAGGCGATATAGTTCGTCGATAATGACACCCTCGTGATGTGATTGTGTGTAGGTAAGTAGGCACTGCGGGAAGGCGGTGCTAAGCTCAGACATATAGTCGTCCCACGAGCGCGTACCATATATATGGGGCTCACGTAGACCTATATGCTGTAGGTTTGGTCCGTTGATAATACCTATCTGCATCGATTACCTAATTAAAGGAGGAAGTGTCATTATATTCCGATGTGCAAAGTTAATGAATTTTGGGCAGTTGGGCTACATAGTGGCTCATTATCAGAGGCTGGTGTGTGGGGGCGCTTCGGCTCGCTGTGTACACTCGTACCTAGAGGGAGAATAGCCGTGCGCCAGTGTATGTACAGCGCTTAGCTGTCTTTCCCTGAAAAAGTAGACAGCTAGGGGCGTAGTCGGACCGATAGTATTTACAGTTTCTAGGGCTGCGTACCGAAAGCGCCCGTTGCACGGACTCGTATTCTGCGATAGCTCCGAATGTGTAGACAGTCCTCCATCGTGCTTGCTAGAGAATGACTAACTTTGTAGAGATAAGATTGGTTCCTCGCTTAGGAGGGGGATAACCTAATGATTAGATTGATATTATGATAATTGCGCGTGATATACGTAAGCGTTACGGACAACTGGAGATCCTGAGAGGTATTAGCCTGAGCATCGCTGCAGGCGAGATCGTGTCTATCGTAGGCGCTAGCGGTGCTGGTAAGACTACGTTGCTACAGATCCTAGGGACCCTAGATAGGGCTGACAGTGGCAGTCTAAGCATTGATGGCGTAGAGGTGGCAGGTCTATCGGAGGGGGCTTTGGCTGAGCTCCGGAATAAGTGTATTGGCTTTGTCTTTCAGAATCATCAGCTCCTGCCCGAGTTCACGGCCTTGGAGAATATATGTGTGCCCGCACTCATCGGGGGTAAGAGCCTACGGGAGGCACGTCCGCATGCCGAGGCACTGCTGAGTATGCTGGGGCTAGGTGGCCGTGCTGGGCACAAGCCTAGCGAGCTCTCGGGTGGCGAGTGCCAGCGTGTCGCTGTAGCACGTGCTTTGATGAATGGACCTCGTGTGATTTTTGCCGATGAGCCTTCGGGTAGCTTGGATAGCAAGAATAAGGAGGAGTTGCATCAGCTCTTTTTTGACCTTAGAGATGAGCTCGGGCAGACTTTTGTACTGGTAACTCATGATCAGGGCCTCGCTGAGCGGGCAGACCGCATCTTACATATAGAGGATGGTCTGATTATATAATGTAAGACTCCTATTATATAATACGACTACTATGCGGCTGATATACATAGGACGGAACGAGCGCAAGGCTCTAGCAATACTTTCGCTCCTCGGGATGACGGGGCTCTTTCTCTATGCCATCAGTCAGCCTCCACGGGAAGCTCAGCCCCGACGAGAGAGGTATGCACCGCAGCAAGTCTCTGCTCGGGAGGAGCGCTCGGATACTATATATAAGGATCGGGGCTATGTAGGGCCTCCGAGTTACCTTAGGGCAGGTGCTTCGCAGAAGTTTCGGGAGCGAGTCGTCCTCGACCTCAATGCCGTAGACTCGGCGACGCTCCTGCGCGTGCCTGGCATCGGTCCGGGCTTCGCTAGGCGCATACTCCTGCTCCGTGAGCGCCTCGGAGGCTATTATACGGTGTTGCAGCTGCAGGAGGTGTATGGCATGGATGAGGATCGCTTCTTGGCTTTGCGTCCGTGGTTTCGGATTAAGACACCGCCCCGTCGTTATGCGCTTGACAGCCTGCGGGTAGGGGAGCTACCTCGGCATCCGTACCTCAGCTGGGAGCAGCAGCGTAGCCTCAATAGGCTTATCTCTCGCCATGGTCGCCTAAGACGTTGGTCGCAGATTATGCGCGAGCCAAGCTTCACCAGAGATGATAGCGT
>CAMBHQ010000025.1 GCA_945867245.1 uncultured Porphyromonas sp. | reverse complement strand
TCTCTAGCACATTGAGGTAAGCCCACTCATCAATATCTATGGCTGTCAGGTGCTTAGCGCCCTGCTTGAGGGCTAGAATGCCGAGAATCCCCGTACCACAGCCCATATCGAGGACACGCCGTCCCTCCATATCGTGCTCTAGTATATAGCTCATCATCAGGGCTGTGGTCTCGTGGTTACCTGTCCCGAAGGCCATCTTCGGACTAATGATTACCTCCGTCTTTACCTCTGGGTTAGGCTCATGGAAGGGAGCTCGTATTTGGCAGAGATTCTCCCCTATCGTAATAGGCTGGAAATAGTTGCGCTCCCACTCTTCGTTCCAATTAACATCGGGCATCAGCTCGCTCTGGTGGCTAATCTGCCATTCGTCGCTAGGTAGGCTAGCGATGAGGTCTGTCATGATACTTGGATAGTCCGCCGTGGCGGGGATATAGGCGACGAGTTGCTCGTCTTGATGCTCGAAGCTATCGAAGCCTAGGTCTGCTAGCAGGGCAGAGATATAGTCTAGGGCATCCTCGCTAGCGAGGTCGTTAGGCTTGCCCACAAGGGCAATGGTATATTGTATATATTGCATATCCTAATAGTCTTCTAGGGCAGGTAATTAACCCCCAGCTTGCGCTGTAGTCCTTTCACCACTCACCTCAATATTTGAACACGTATTGCCCGCTGCATGCGCTGTAATCCCCAAGCCAGTAGGCAAGACAATACAAAGGTATAGATTATCCCCCAATTGAGGTAATGGGCGTAGTTTAGCGTCTTACTCAGAGCATATTGCACCAGGATATGCCAATAGTAAACGTTGGCTGATAGATGTTGCCCGATATAGGCTATAGGCCCACCCGCACCCAGAGAGCGATAATGCAGAGACCAAGTAAAGAGTGCCAGCGTAAAGCCCACGAAAAGCAAAGGCTTCGCTATCGCTACTAGGGTCGGATAGTCTACACGCAGGCAGCAAACGGATAATAGGTAACAGGGAATAGCCATAAGGAAACACCAACGCCACCCCTGCCCTAGGGGATAGAGCCGGAGGAGATAGCCGAGCGAAACGAAAGGCAAGGCCGTAGCGAAGGTATAGCGCCACAGATACCCCGCAATGCTCTGCCAATAGGGACTAGACGAATCGGTATAGACAAGGCCTGCGAGCCAATAGTGTAGCGGGATGAAAAGAAGCGTATAGGGTAGCAGACGACGCCAACCTAGACGACAGAGTAGCCAAAGCAAGAGCAACACCCAGAGCAGGCTATGTAGATACCACAGGTGCACATTATTGTGATTGATGCCTGTCAGTAGCCACTTGATATAGAAGTCTAGGCTACGCCCCTGTGGGAAGCCCCCGTGGGGCAGGACGCTGTACACGGCCTGCGTGATGAGCATAATCGGTAGAAGCTTGCCGACACTAGCCCGGAGACGCTCCATGAAGCGCCCATCATCCTCATCGTAGAGGAAATAGCCTGTAATCATAAAGAAGAGCGGCACCGCCACAGAGGCCAGGCTATTGACCTCGGCACGATAGACAGGCAGAGGGCCATGAATAACGACGACCAGTAGAGCTGCTAAGGCCTTGAGGCAGTATAGACTGGCGATACTGCGGGGGCTACGAGCACTACTGGTCATCGAGGGATAAGGCTTAGCTAGTCTAAGCGAATAGCTTGGTCAGGGAGCGTTCCATAGCCTGAGCCGTACGTTGCAGGTCTTCCTCTGTGTGTGCCATAGAGAGGAACATACACTCAAACTGCGAGGGCGGTAGATAGATACCCTCGGCCAGCATCAGGCGGAAATACTCGGCATACAGCCCTGTATCAGAGGCCTTGGCATCGGCATTGCTCGCCACACCCCCAGAGCGGAAAAAGAGCGTCGAGAGCGAGCCTATACGATTGTAGCTCAGCTTGTCGGCATAGCGCTCGAGTACGGGGCGGATTAGTTCCTCGAAGTACTCGGCCTTAGCCTCTAGACGCTCATAAAAATCCGCCTGACCGAGCTGGCGCAGCATAGCGATACCCGCAGAGAGGGCCAGAGGGTTACCCGAGAGTGTCCCTGCCTGATAGACAGGGCCTAGGGGCGAGAGGCACTCCATAATCTCACGGCGACCACCGAAGGCCCCCACAGGCAGCCCCCCACCAATGATTTTGCCTAAGCAGGTGAGGTCGGGACGAATGCCGTATAGCTCTTGAGCCCCGCCACGTGCTGCACGGAAGCCACTGATTACCTCATCGAAGATAAGCAAGACACCACGTTCGCTAGTCAGCGCACGCAGTCCCTCTAGGAAGCCCTCCTGCGGTGGGACAAGGCCCATATTACCCATAATCGGCTCGAGGATAACGGCCGCCACTTGCTCTGCATGGGCATCCAGCACACGGCGCACGCTCTCGAGATCGTTGTAGGTCGCTACGAGCGTATTCTCGGCCGTCTGTGCCGTAACGCCCGCACTACCGGCCTGACCAAAAGTAGCCAAGCCACTACCTGCCTGTATGAGGAAGCTATCGGCGTGGCCATGATAACAGCCCTCAAACTTCAGAATCTTGTCCCTACCCGTATAACCACGTGCCAGACGTATAGCGCTCATAGTAGCCTCCGTACCAGAGTTTACCATGCGCACCATCTCTATGGAGGGGAAGAAACTACAGATTAACTCGGCCATCTCCACCTCGCGCTCGTTGCAGGCTCCGTAGCTCGTGCCATTAGCCAGCTCGGCCGTGATAGCCTCCTGAATAAGCGGATGACTATGCCCTATGATGAGCGGACCCCACGAGCTTATGAAGTCGATATACTCGTTACCATCGACATCCCAGATATGTCCCCCCTGCCCTCGGGCTATATAGAGTGGGCGGAGACCAACAGAGCGGAAAGCACGTACTGGGCTATTGACCCCACCAGGGATTAGTCGCTCGGCACGCTCGTGTAGCGCTTGGCTACGGCTAGTATTCAATTCCTTCATTGATATGTATTCGTATTTAATATATAGCGAAGTCCCCTACCGACACAGAGGCCTGATTATCCAGCACTGCATCGACTACTAGGCGCAGGTGCTGACCTAGCTTGGGCTCGGCGAGGCGTATCTCGCTAGGGATAGGATTAGCTTTGATATTCTGAAACTCGCCCTGAGCGACCAACACCTCATCCAGAAACAGACGATAGCGCTGTATATGCCCAGTGGCATCGCGCCCCTGATTGGGCGTATAGACAAGACCTGTGATAAGGCTCGGACGCTGGAAGCGGAAGTCGAACTGGCGCAAGGCCTTATCGAAGTAGACCGCCGTATAACCATCGCCATCGACTAGTTGGCGGCGCTGCTCCTCGCTGATACCCGCGCCCATCGTGAAGCGACCAGCAGAGTAGCCCAGCTCGTACACCCGACTAGACTGCCCACCCGAGGCGAGCGCCGCGGCCTCTACCCGCAAGTGGTCACTGGGGACTACAATAGGCCCTGCATAATCTTGCCAAGGGCCATCGTTTAGGCGATAGCGCAGACGATAGTCGGCACTGCCACTACCGGCAGCGGGGCGGAGTACTAGGCGATTGTTTTCGTCTCGTGTTACTAGGGGGGCATCCACCAGCTCGCGCACGTGGTAAGCGCCTAGCTCGGCCAAGCACACAGGCCCCATGCTCTTCTCTACACGCAGGCGGATAGCCGAGGTCTCGACAGGCCGAAAACGAATGATACGCTTGTAGCCAACTGTCGTTAGACTATCCCTAGTGTCAATGGCTTGCCACGTACCGTCGGCGCTCTGCGTCTCTAGCGAGAAGCGCTCTATGCGCTGTCCTAGGCGGATATACTCCTGTAGCATAATGTTGTTAATCGTTCGCTTGCGGGGCAGACGTAGCGTAAGCTCGGCAGTAGAGACGCCATCGACCGTAGCCCAATAGGTATCCGGCTTGCCATCGACAATATGCCGAGGCGAGAATGTGCGTCCTGTGCGGGTATCACGGGCCTCCACCCGCGCCCCCTTGGCGAGGTTGTGGCGGAAGCTCTCTCGGATATGACGATGCCAGCGCACGGCATTGATAGAGTCTGTAGTAGGAATCTTACCCTCTAGATTGACAGGGAAATTGAGCAATAGGTTGGCGCCACGCCCCACGCTCTGATAGTAGATGTTCACGAGGTTAGCCACACTGCGCACCTGATGGTCCTCTCGGGGGTGATAAAACCAGCCGGGACGAATACTCACATCCACCTCGCCAGGCAACCATTCTTTAGCCCCACGATGCCCCCAGATGTTCTCGCGATAATGCTGCTCGGCCTCTAGATTGTAAGTAGCATAATTCGTCTCTCCGGCCCAGCCTGCCTCGTTACCAATCCAACGTATAGTCGGCACTGTCCCCCCGAAGATCATGATATTCGGATTATTGCGACGCAGCATCTCGGCCGCCTCCTCGTACTTATAGTACTCCTTGGGCTTGATATTGCGACGCTCATCCGCCCCTCCGTACCAACCGGTACCACCGTTAGCGCCATCGAACCAATACTCGAATAGCTCGCCATACTGCGTCGTTAGCTCGCGGATTTGCTCGTGGAAGGCACGCTGATAGCCCTCACGACCATACTCGGCATGATGGCGATCCCAAGGACTAAGGTAAAGACCAAACCGAAGGCCATACCGACGACACGAGGCGACAAGGTCTTTGACTAGGTCGCCCTTACCATTCTTCCAAGGGCTATGCTTGACCGAATAATCGGTAGTCTTCGTAGGCCAGAGACAGAAGCCGTCGTGGTGCTTGGCCGTGAGGATGACGGCCTTCATGCCCGCGGCCTTGAGGGTGCGCACCCATTGGTCGGTGTCTAGATGCTTAGGGGCGAAAGTGCTCACAGGCGTATTGCCATAGCCCCACTCCAAATCGTTGTAGGTATTGAGACCGAAGTGAATGAAGGCATAGGTCTCTAGCTGATGCCAAGACAGCTGCGCCTCGGTAGGCACAGCCCCTATGGGCTTGGGTTCAGGCATCTCCCGCACACTCTGGCGCTGCGCCAGACCTAAGTAACTAGTCCCGAGCAGGCCTAGACTTAGTGCCGTCTTGATAATGCTTTTCATCAATGATATTGCTATTTACGGAGCATAAAGGTAACAATTATCCCCCGAACGAAGGCTCTACGAAAGCCCGTAAATACCAGCCACTCGCAGGCTCTAAGTCCAGCGAGTGGCATAGGTCGAAGGCTCTGCACACAGCAGGCTCCGAGGACTCCGTAGTTTGCCCACCGTACATTAGTATGTGTACAGTCGTACACTAGCAGCTAATCAAGCATTCAGCTACTAGCTGGCCCAAGAGTTCCCCCCCAGACCGAACGATAAATCGTTCGGTCTGGGGGGAATGATTCTATCCTTAGGGATGGATGATACCTCAGCTAGCGAATACTCGGCCTACATAGCGCTCACCCGACTTCGCCCCTATTTATCATATGTGGCTTTCCAGATGAGAGGGATATACTAGTCACTACATAAGGGCTCGCTATCTACCGAGTTACAGGGTTTTAGTCCTCGGACTTTGTCTTGCCCAGCGAGTCAACGAAGTCATCTAGATCTTGCTCTAGGCTCGAATTTACAATCGTATTGCCGAAGATCCCGGTGGCAATCGGTATACGCTGCCCATCAATTGACAGATAAGAGCGATTGAAGAACAGGTAGTCATCGATCTCAATACCCCTCTGCGATATCTGCTCGATAATGGTAGTCGAAAACATAGCCACCATCGACTTAGCGAAGAGCGAGCCTAGAGAGTTATCCTCCCCCATCTCTTTGGAGAGCGTCGTCTCGATATAGTCCTGGACCTCACGTTCGATGAGTGCACGATGCGCTTCCTCTCCAGGCTTCGTCACCCAAGCCACAAACAACAGAAGTGCAATACCCACAATAATTACCTTTAGATTCATAAGCAGTGTCTTTTAATACGATTATATATGCATATCACTGCAAATATACTAATTATCCCAAGCACCAGCATCAATCAGGTCTTACTCTGGCATAGTTTGGGGAGGTCCACCCTGTATCTTGCGACAAAACGATTACCTTTACAGCGTCTAAGCTAGGTCTGGTGTGCCTCCCGCTAGACGTTCTAATAGATAGTGTATTATATGAGTCTCGTCCTATGGTTACTCGTCTGGCTACTACGTCCGCTGAGCAGAGTGCAGAGCCAAGGTCTGAGCGCACGCGCACAGCGGGCCCTCCTCATAGATATGGGGCTATGGAGCGGTAGTTACCCAGAGCTAATCCTCAAGCTAAGCTGGGGCCTACCAAATACACTAATTGGCTACCTACTAGCCCATAGCTACAACCTCCTCGGATACTGTAGCGAGGTCTCTTCCGATGGCAGTGCCACGGCCCTCTCGGCTTGCACTCGCTCGGGCGCCTTCTCTATCGGAGGCTATATATTCGGACCTCGTGGCTTCCGTGCTACACCACTAGATCATCTCTACCTCCACGAATATGGGCATTACCTACAGGGGCTGCGCTGGGGCATCTTCTTCCTACCCTGCATCGCCCTACCTAGTCTACTGAGTGCTGCTAAACTATGCAGCGGAGGCATTGCACACGAGTACCGCTGGTTCGAGGTCAATGCCAACCGCCTCTCTTGGCGACAGCATAATAGACCCCACTCTAGCGACTCTAGCCCCTCTACTCCCCCCCTCGACAGGGCTAGCTACACACAGCCTAGTTGCGATAGCCCCTACCCCAACCCGAGGGAACGGGGCTACAATCGTTATGCTTTTTTCCCACTCGACGAATACCAACTCTGTCTCTGGGATATAGCCCTACCATTGCTTACCTTTGGCCTCGTTTTAGTAGCACTCTTTATTCCTAAATAAGGGAATTTAAGTACCTTTGCAAAGTTTAGAATGTGTATTAAAAATGAAATCCGCCATACTTAAGCAACTAAGCTGTACCTTGTGCTTGCTAGCGCTACTCTGTAGCTGCGTTAGTGAGGGCAAGTATAATCATCTGAGAGCCGAATACGACTCCGTGATGATGCTCAACCTCGCTTACCAAGATCAAGCCTACGAGACCGACTCGCTCGTTGCTAGCGTTATAGCCAGCTTTCAGGAGCTTAGCCACGTAGAGAGCATGATTAACGTCAATACGCTCCGTGGCGAGCTACCCATGAGTGAGCAACGACGTATCAAAAAGAACATCAACCTCCTCTCCGAGCGATTGGCCGAGAGCAACAGCTCTATCGAGCTCCTCATAAAGCGCATTGAGAACAATGGCGTAGCCTCGCTGCGTATGCAGGGGACTATCTCTCTCTTACGTGAGCAGCTCGGCAAACAGCAGTCTAGGATAGAGACAATCGCGACAGAGACGATGCGCAAGGTCGAGAACATCCGTTCGCTCGACGCCTCGATCGCACGCCTTAGAGCCGAGACCGATCGGATGAAGGCCCACAACCTAGAGCAGGCAGAGAAGCTCCGCATCAAGGAGGACTCACTCAACGTCGTCTACTATGCTCTCGGGACCAAAGGGGACTTCAGAGCCATGCGCCTACTTAATAAAGAAGACCGCATCAACGTAGATAACGCCGAGCTCAGCTACCTCACCAAGAGCGACCGCAGAGAGCTACGCGAGGTAAACATGCAGAGCAAGACGGCCCGCCTACTAAGTACACACCCGCGCAGGACCTACAAGATGCGCCCCGATGCCAAAGGCTACCTAACACTAGAGATACTAGACCCTGTAGGCTTCTGGGAATACTCGCAGGTGATGCTGGCCGAGGTAGACTACTAAGCGCGCCAAGACCGAGGCAAGGCCGGCTCCTCTAGAGCGTCCAACACAGGCCCTTGCTAGCCCCTAGATAAATTCGTATCTTTGTGGCTATTATTGCCATAGCGGTAAGGACTCAGAATCCAGACGAAGTATCCTGACACCTCCCTATGAGCGACGAAACAAGTAAAAAAGAATACAGCATATAATGACCCTACACAAAGAAGGAAAAGGTACGCTCATCAGCGTAGCCCTAGGCCTAGCGATACTCAACCTAGGCGTATTCGCACTAGCTGGTACTGGCACGGCGCTCTATGTGAGCGCCACGCTCTCGCTAGTACTCTATGCTCTAATACTTAATTTCTTCCGCTACATCCCCCTCAAGCATCCTCTAGCCGAGCGTAATGACGTGGTCGTTTGCCCTGCAGACGGCAAGGTGGTCGTTATCGAGGAAGTGGACGAGACGCAGATACTCGGCGAACGTTGCCTACAGGTGTCGGTGTTTATGAATGTCTTCGACAAGCATGTCAATTGGATACCTGTCAATGGTATCGTCGAGCATTCATCGCACAGCGCAGGACGCTTTATGGCAGCACATCTTCCCAAGGCAAGCACCGACAACGAGCGCTCTGCAGTAGTCATCCGTACAGAGGACGGACACCGAGTCCTCGTCCGCCAGGTTGCTGGTGCCGTGGCACGCCGTATCGTTACCTATTCTCAGGAGGGCGACGCATGCCGCATCAACGAGAATATGGGCTTCATCAAGTTTGGCTCTCGTGTGGACCTCTATATGCCCCTCGGGACGAAGGTACACGTACAGCTAGGGCAGAAGGTAGAGGGCAACATCACGCTCATCGCCGAGCTCCCCAAGAAGGGCTAAGCACCCAGCCGAGTAGCAAGCTATGATCAAAAAACATATCCCCAACAGCATCACCCTGCTCAACCTCCTCTCGGGAGCGCTAGCAATCATCTATACCCTACACGAGGGTAAGGTGGAGATGGCTGTGTACCTCATCATACTGGCGGCGGTCTTCGACTTCTTCGATGGGCTAGTGGCTCGCGCCCTCGGCGTCAGTTCGCCCATAGGTAAAGACCTCGACAGCCTGGCCGACGTCATTAGTTTCGGCCTAGCGCCAGCGGTGGTCATGGTCTATAGCCTGTGGCAGTCGGGGGTGAGCTTTGGGCTCGGTCTTTTCCCTCTACTTATAGCAGCCTTCGCAGCACTGCGCTTAGCGAAGTTT
>CAMBHQ010000024.1 GCA_945867245.1 uncultured Porphyromonas sp. | reverse complement strand
CCACCAGCTGGCCTGTGCTTTTTCTACAACTATCTTATCTCTCTTCTCCTTAATACCTCGTTTTTTGCCAATGCATCGTATCAGTTACTAGACAAGTACACACTGCATGCTACGGGGCGCTACGATGCTACCAATAGCTTCGCTGGCTCGCCCTATCTGCGCTGGATACCGACCTGGAATATAGGGGCCTCGTGGCAGGTCGATAGAGAGAGCTTCTTCCCCAAGAGTAAGCTCCTCAGTAGCCTGCTCCTAAAGGTCTCTTATGGCATGACGGGGAGCGAGCCCTATGCCAAAAACTCGCTCGAGCGTATCAGTGCCAATACACCCTGGCGCAGCACCGAGGGCGAGAAGGAGTTTGGTCTATATATATCGGAGATACCCAATAAGGACCTTACCTACGAGAAGAACTACGACCTCAACCTCGGGCTCAGCGCGGGTCTGCTGTCTGGTCGGGTTAATCTAGGGCTAGAGTGGTATAGCCGTCGCAACCGAGACCTCTTGGGCGTTGTCAATACTCAGGGTCTAAGCGGTCAAATCCTCAAGTATGGCAATGTAGCCTCGATGAAATCCGAGGGGATAGACCTCAGTCTACAGACGCAGAATATCAAGACTAAGGACTTCAGCTGGACGAGTACCTTTGCCTACTCGCACTCCTCATCGGTAATCACCGAGCTGTTTAGCAACGAGTCGGCCTATACGATGGCACAGGGTAATGGCTTCGGGCGCAAAGGCTATCCTATCGGAGCCCTGTTCTCTTTCCCCTTTATGGGCCTCAATGCAGAGGGCTTCCCGACCTTCCGCAATCAGGATGGGGTGCAGACGGTGGGCGACCTGCGCTTCAGCGAGCGCGAGAAGGTCAACTACCTGAGCTACTCGGGGACGACAGTCCCTACCGATGTGGGTAGCCTGAATAATACCCTCAAGTACAAGCGCTTTACCCTAGGGGTATTCTTGACATATTCCTTTGGGAACGTCCTGCGCCTGAACCCGTACTTCAACTATATCTACGACGAGACTCAGGCTCTAGGGCGCGAGATGCGCAGCCGATGGGCTAGCAAGGGGGACGAGCAGCGCACCAATATCCCCCGCATACCTACGGCTATAGATGTACGAGATAGGGGTAATGAGCTATACAACAGCTATCTGGCCTACAACTACTCGGATGTGCGCATTGCCAAGGGCGACTTCGTTCGCCTCAAAGAGCTGTCTATCGCCTATGACTTCGGGAGCAAGTTGCTGCGCCCGCTAGGCCTCAAACGCCTGGGCGTTAAGCTGCAGGCCGAGAACCTCTTCCTCCTCTATGCCGACCGCAGGCTCAATGGCGATGACCCCGAGTACCGCCTGCGTGGCAATATGGTGCAGAAGAAAGTGATGTTTACCCTACGTGTAGGCTTGTAGTACTAGTCCCTAATAAACGTATTATTATGAAGCAAGCATATCTCTGGACTCTGGCCCTCGGCGTGGCACTGAGCCTCTGCGGATGCGATAGTTACCTAGATCGTCTGCCCGACAATCGTGTCGAGGTGGATACGGCCGAAGACATACGCAAACTACTGGTGAATGCCTATCCGACAGCGAGCCCTGCTATACTCTGCGAGTTCTCTAGCGACAATACAGACGATATAGGCGCCGAGAACCCCTACTTCTCGGACTTCTCTAGGGAGGTTACCTACTGGCAGGACCCTCTAGAGTATGGCGACAACGATGGCTTGGCAGCTATATGGCAAGCGCACTACAAGGCCATTGGCCATGCCAACCTAGCCCTAGAGCATATCGCTCGGATAGGCGAGCGCAAGGATACTAAGCCCCTGAAAGCCGAGGCGCTCCTAGCCCGTGCCTGGGGACACTTCGTATTGGTGAATATCTTCGCCCCGCACTACAACACACAGACGAGTGCTCAGGACCTAGGCTTACCCTACCTCGATGCCAGCGAACGCGAGCTAAATCCCCAATACACACGTAGCAGCGTGGCCGAGGTTTATAGGCGCATAGCGCAGGATATAGAGGAGGCGCTCCCTCTGCTGGACGACAACAGCTATCGCAAGCCCAAGTATCACTTCAATCGTCGTGCAGCCTATGCTTTCGCAGCCCGCTTCTATCTCTACTACGAGCAGTGGGAGAGGGCTCTGGCTTGTGCCAACGAGGTCTTGGGTAGCACTCAGCCTGTCTCTAGCGAGCTACTACGAGACTGGACGGCCTTCCGCACGCTAGCTGCCGACAATGACTCTCAGGCGAAAGAGTATAGCCGAGTGGATGCGCCCTCCAACCTGATGCTACAGACAGTCAAGAGTAGTGCCTACAGGGTACTCAATCTAGGCTCTAATCTGCTGCGCTTCTCGCATAGCAAGCGCAATGCTACCGAGGAGACCGTAGCCTGCAGTAGCCTATGGGGGAATAGCTATGACGCCTATAAGTTTCGCCTCATCGTGGCAGACCGTAGCGACCTATATAATAGAGTGTCGTTCCCCAAGTACCCTTATTTTAGTAGCTCGTCGTCGAGCACTGTGGCTGTTCCCTTCACGACCGAAGAGACCCTCCTCGTGCGTGCCGAGGCACTCGCGCTGCTCAATAGATATGACGAGGCTATGCTGGATGTCAATGCCCTCAGCAATGCTGTGCTCAACGCCACCAATACCACCGGGGGCAAGACGACCTTCACGCTGAGCGAGGTCGAGGGCTTTTATAGCTCCTTAGCCTATGCTAGTAGCGAGGCTTGTACGCCCAAGAAGCGCCTAAACCCCAAGTTCGCTATCAGCGCAGGGGTACAGGAGAGCCTGCTGCACTACATCCTACAGTGGCGGCGTATCATCACCCTGCACGAGGGGCTCAGATGGTTTGATGTTCGTCGCTATGGCATTGTCGTGCATCGCTATCAACACGACCGTACGAATAAGCATATCTCTACCATCGAGGCTACGCTCGGTAGCGAGGACCCGCGCCGAGCCATACAGCTCCCTATAGAGGTGCGTTCCTCGGGCATGCAGGCCAACCCCCGATAGAGCTCACAAGTGATAAGCACTAACCGAATATATTTTAGTCTTATGGATAGACAACTATACCTCGTGTTAGCATTGATGCTGTCGATGCTATCCTGTAGCGAGAAAGACCCGATACGATGTCAGAGCGTAATCCCCAGCATAGAGCACGAGCTCGCCAATAGGACTCCTCTGGATAACTACATAGAGCGGAACTTTACGCAGCCTTACAATGTGAGCTTGATATATCGCTATGTGGATAGAGAGGTCTCCCGAGAGTGGAGCTTCTCGCCTATCTCGTACGAGAAGAGCGTCGAGTTTGCCACGCTCATACAGCATCTCTATTACGAGCCTTTTAGCAAGGTAACCTCGGCGCAGTTCCTGCGTGAGTACACGCCCAAGATGGTGTTGCTACTAGGTTCGTATGGCTACAACTCTGATGGTACTACCACTCTAGGTCTGGCCTCCAATGGCGTGAAAGTAGCCTTCATGGGGCTGAATGCGCTCGACACCAAGCCTCTGGCCAGTGCCGATGAGGCGACACGGCAGAAGACTCTGGAGTTTCTCAACGAGAACTATCTGCGCACGCTCTACCACGAGGGGGCTCATACTTTCCATCAGAAGATAGCCTATCCGCAGGAGTACACCAAGCTCTCTATCAAGGATTATCAGTATGGGCGGCAGTTCTATTATTGGAAGGATATCTACGAGGCGGAGAAGAAAAACAAGGCGACTTATCAGCTCAAGAAGCCCTCATTCCTCTATGCCGGCTTTATCACGCCCTACGCCAGTACCAATCCGGACGAGGACTTTGCCGAGCTCTTCTCGTATTGCATTATGTACTCCGAGGCCGACTGGGAGCAAGTGTACAAGAATGCCGATGGGAAGAATAACGATGCCGATGCGCTTACAGGCCGAGAGATACTCATCAAGAAGCGCGAGATTATCAGGAAGTACGTGCGCGAGACCTTCGGGGTCGAGATAGAGGACCTGCGTGCCGAGGTACAGGGGCGCTATCCTAAACTGAACGAACGAGACTTCACCCGTTTACCCGAATAAATAACGAGACTATGAGACGTTACTTATTATATATACTGAGTGCATTGTCGCTCTGTGCCTGTAGCCGATACGAGCAGGACGTATTCTCTCAGAGTCCCGGACAACGCTTCGAGCAGACGGTCTCTGAGTATGAGAGGATACTCATATCGCAGGAGCAAGGATGGCTGATGGAGTATTACGCAGGTAATAAGCAAAGCTATGGCGGGCACAATATCGTCCTGCGCTTCCTCAATGGTCCTCAGGTAGCCGCTCAGTCTGAGCATATAGACAGCGTGTACACCTCTCAGTACACTATCGATGCTGTCGATGGCGGGGCTATCCCGACGCTGACCTTCGATACCTTCAGCGAGGTGCTACATCAGTTCGCTATACCTACACCTCAGGATATCAAGGGCAAGGGTGGTGACTTCGAGTTTAATCTGCAGTATCAGGACAGTGTCTTCGTCCTCAAGGGCAAAAAGTGGGGCAACGAGATTCGCTTGCGCCCATTCAAGGGGGAGAGCAAGGCCTACTTCTCAGCTCTGCAGAGGCAGCGACAGGCTCTGACCCTAGCGGCCTTTACTCCTATTATAATAGATGGTACGGAGGTTCAGCTCTCGATGGACCTCGATAATCGTCGCCTTAGCTTGATGAGTGGGGGGACTACTGCGAGCAGAGCGTTTATCCTTACGGACCGAGGGCTAAAGCTGTATAGCCCCCTCAAGCTCGGCACGCAGAACATACAGGAGCTAGTGCTGAGTAGCGATGGCACACAGCTCTCGACGGCAGACGGGGGTGTGCGTACTACGCTGGTGCGTCTAGCAGATGCGCTCAACCTCAATAAACACTCATGGTCTGGGTACTGGGTAGAGGGCTTCGCATCACAGAACTTTCTGGATAAGTTCGGCACGATACGCAGCGAGGAGCGCAGTATTTTCTCTGGCAACTATACGAGTGATAGGGCCTTTACCCTCGGTAAGGGTAGCAGCTGGACAGGGCTAGCACTCTCCAAGACCTCGCATCGCGATAAGGTCGCAGCCAGTTTCCCTGTAGGTTATCTGATGGACTTCTATGCTGTACCCAATGCTCCGGAGCAGATACACATCGTAGAGAAGACCTCGGGCAAGAACTGGAAGTACTTTAGCGATATGTATCCGCTCATCTCCGAGCTGACGAAGTATTCGCCCTACGAAGTGCAGGATGTTAGCGAGGGAGGGATAGCTTATAAGAAGTTTACGAGCCGTCTCGAGCCTGCAGTGTGGTTTTATATGCAGGTAGAGCCTACGACCTCCGAGATAATGACCTCGGCATGGACGATAGACTTTTATCAGGGTTGGATGTCGGCCGACCTACTGGAGGTCTTTGCTGCGAGTACTTCGGCAGAGTACAAGACCGGAGCTTTCGCTAGCCTGGGGCTGCAGCACCAATGGACGAGTCTACAGTTTACGGTCTCCAAAGCGGATAATTCGTCTTCGTTCTACTGCAATTATCTAGTGGATATTGTGCCTGTCTGGGGGAAGCCACAGAGCGTGCATATACTAGATCGTAGGGAGGGCTATTACTTCCAGTACTTCCGCTATCTGAGACCAATTGTAAACAAAATATTAGAGGCCTCGCCCTATGAGCTTGTCTCAAGTGGCGGGTATAAGCAACTAATCGGGGCTAATCAGGACACTTGGATTTATAGGCACAGTTCAGGCACAGAGTAGGGGTTGTTGTGCAGGCTGTAGGTCTACTCGTGGCTTAGGGGAGGTCAGGCTCTTTGCAGCTACGCTCTTTGGCGCTGATTATCATTCTAAACTATGACAGAATAGTTAAGGGGAATATTAACATTTGTTAGTTTATAAATAATGTTGTACCTTTGCGAAAAAGTAGCGCTTAGTAGGCGCCACCTTGGGTTGTTTGCGCAGGGTGAAATATTAGACAATAAGGAAGATAGAAGAATATGATTAAGAAAAGTTTATTGGTGCTTGCTACACTGGGTGCAGCGGCACAGCTAGCAAATGCGCAGGTTGACTCTGTATATACGGAGACGCGCACGCAGGACAAGTACAGTGTAGTTACCAACCGCTTCGGTAGCAACTGGGAAATTGGTTTTGGTGTAGGGGGCAATATGCTCTTCGGCGACCACGACAAGCAGATGAAGCTCGTAGACCGTCTAGGTCTAAACGGTGGTATCCACGTAGCTAAGTGGTTTACACCAGGTCTCGGTCTGCGTGTAGGAGCTTTCGGCGGTATGCTACCTGGTGTATCTGGTTACACAGGTCACAATCTCGATTATCCAAATGTAAACTATGGTAACTACCAGGGTTTCATCAAGAAGCCTTATGACTTCTACCAGTCAGCACCTAAGGGACACTATGGTCTTCTCGAGACAGAGCAGAAGTATGTAAACCTACATGGTGATGTTCTCTTTAATCTCTCTAACCTAATTGGTGGCTATAAGGAAGATCGTTTCTACTCATTCATTCCTTTCGTAAGCGTAGGCTTCGCTCTATCGCTTGATAACGCTGTTAATGGCAGCAAGACGCACGAAGTAACAGGTGGCGTAGGTCTTCTGAACCGCTTCCGTCTATCTAAGGCTCTTGACCTTAATGTGGAAGTGCGTGGTACGTACGTGAGCGACCGCTTCGACCAGGAGTATGTAGCATACAACCAGAAGGCTAGCGCTTATCAGGGCCAGGCAGGTCGCTGGGGTGAGGGTGTACTCTCAGCTACTGTAGGTCTATCGTATAAGATCCCACGTCGTGGCTGGGATAACGTTGTTGAGCGCACAATCCGTGTAAACGACAACCTCCTCAACGACCTTCGTAACCGTGTAGGTGCTCTTACTAACGAAAACGACGACCTCCGTCGTCAGCTCGAGAACGCACTCAACCGCGAAGTTACTCGTGAGAACGTATCAGCTCAGCCACTCCTCGTTACCTTCCCAATCGACCGTTGGACGCTCAGCAACAAGGACCGTGTAAACCTCGGTTTCCTTGCCGAAGCTATCAAGTCTAACCCAGGCGTAGTATATAGCGTAACGGGTTATGCTGACCGTGGTACAGGTAGCGTAAAGCGTAACATCTTCCTCGCTCGCAAGCGTAGCGAAGTGATCTTCGACTGCCTCGTAAACGAGTTCGGCGTATCTGAGAGCCAGCTCCGTCGCGATGACAAGGGTGGTGTAGAAAACATGTACTACAACGACCCACGTTGCAGCCGCGCAGTACTTCTCAAGGTTGCTGAGTAATAGTCGGGCCTTGCTGGACAAGGCTAGCTAATAGCAATTAGAATAAGAGACCCTAGGGACTATGATAATGGTCTCTGGGGTCTTTTGTTTATCTTTGCCTGATATAACTAGCGCATGACGATACCACTCATTGTTGCCTTTACGCCCAACTATCTAGTGCCAGCTGCTACTACACTGCGCTCGGTACTGGAGGCTTCGCCTGTAGCCGTACGCTACGAGGTCGTATGCTTGGTGAGCGAGATGCCCGATGAGGACTTTAAGGCTAAGCTCGCACTAATAGACGGAGGTACGGGGCGCCTGAGCTTTAGGTTCCTCAACCTCGAGCATAAGCTGCAGGGGGCCTATGTGGACCAACGCTATACCTCGGCAGCTAACTATCGTCTAGTTATTGCCGAGGAACTGCCCGAATACAGATATGCCATCTATACTGACTGCGATGTCATCGTACGTCAGGACCTCTCGCGCCTCTATAGTCAGCTGGATATGGGCGATGCCTATATTGCAGGAGTGGCCGAGGCACAGACCCAGTGGCAACGCCAGCATTCGGCCCACTTCGGTCTAGAGCCGGGCAGTTACATCAACTCAGGCTTCCTGGTGCTCAACCTAGAGTCGATGCGTAGAGACGGCCTCAGTCAGCGCTTTGCACGCTTCCTCTCGGAGGCCGAGTACCTCGAGTTTCCCGACCAAGATGCGATCAATGTCGTTTGCCGTGGGCGCCTGCATTACTTGCCCCCAGTGTACAATGGCATTCGCACCTTTACTCTGCCCGCCTTCCGCGACCTCTTCCTCGGTCTATATACGCTAGAGGACTGGCAAGCTGTCGCTCGTGAGGGTAATATTCACTATACGGGCGAGAAGCCGTGGCGCGCCTATACAGGCTATATGGAGCTCTGGTGGCAGACCTATTGGCGCTTGCCCCAGGCTATTCGACGCGAGATGCAGCTGCCCAAACAGGTGGAGCGCTTAGCGCGTCTATTCTCCCTGCCCGGAGTCCGCAGGCTGTTTAACTGGTGGCAACTACGAACCAAAAAACAAGAGCAATGAAGCACGCCTATCTGATCCTCGCCCATGGGGAATATAAGCTGCTGGAGCTACTCGTTGCGAGCCTCGATGATGCTCGCAACGATATCTTCGTTCATATAGACGCCAAGGCGCAGTTGCCCGAGGGCTTGCGTGTCGAGCGGGCTGGGCTGCAGTTTATCGCTGAGCGGCATGATGTGCGCTGGGGCGATGTCTCGGTCGTAGAGGCGGAGTTTGCGCTCTTTCGTGCAGCCTATCGGGCTGGGCAGTCGACAGGTGGCTACGCCTATTATCACCTACTCTCGGGGGTAGACCTACCTCTCAAGTCACAGGAATATATACACGACTTCTGTCATAGGCATCAGGGGACAGATTTCATAGGTTTCTATAGTGGGGCAGACCTCAGCTCGGACCTCGAGCGCAAGGTGCAGCGACGCCATCTCTTCGCCCGCCACTTCCGAGGCTCGGGCCTCGTGTGGCAGTGTCGGCGTATAGTGCGCGCTCTGTATATCCGGCTACAGCAGGTCTGTGGGATGCGTCGCTATGCAGAGCTGCGCTTTGCCAAGGGGACGCAGTGGATGAGTATTACCGAGGCCTTGGTGGCTGAGCTGATTCGTCACGAGTCATCTATCGTACCGCTGTATCGTGGGACCTTCTGCTCCGATGAGATTGCCCTACAGACCTTCGTGGCCTCAGGCCCTTTTATGAC
>CAMBHQ010000023.1 GCA_945867245.1 uncultured Porphyromonas sp. | reverse complement strand
TTCCATATGTTCTTTATCCGAGGCTTCTACGAGTCTCTTGTACTCAACGATGGTATGCGAGACGACAGACATACGATATGGCAGTCAGCCCCCCTTACAGGTTTGGCCTCGATAGAGCGCATAGAGGTGCTCAAGGGGGCTGCCTCTATGCAACAGGGGCACTCTGCCGTCGGTGGTGTCGTTAATCTAGTGCGCAAGCAACCCGAGGCTCGCTTAGGCGCTAATGCCCGTATCTCCTATGGTAGCTACAACACCCTACGCATACAGGCTGGAGCCACGGGGGCTGTAACAGACCGCCTACTACTGCGCGCAGATGTAGAGGCCGTGCGTAGTGATGGATGGAGAGAGAACTACACCAAGGGCTATAACCTCAGTCTGATGGCGAAGTATCTATTCAATAGTAAGTCCGACCTACAGCTATCACTCTACGCCAATAATGATAGGTACGGGGGCGACTACGGCATACCCTACTATGCCTCTGATGCCTACCGAGTGAAGGACAACAGCCTATTCGTTCGGGCCGGAGAACGCCACCCTCAGCTGAGCCGTACGGATGTGCATGGTTTCCCCGAGGATGAGCTAGGGCATAAGAATCTATCAGCATTGCTCAAATACGAATACCGCTTCTCTCGCGACTGGAGACTAAGCGAGCAACTCTTCGTCTCTAGCGATGACATTCGCTACATGTCTACCGACTACTACGGCTGGGCTACGAGCGACCAACCACAGGACAACCTACCGTACTACATCCTCAGCTCAGGGACCAAGAAATACACAGACCTCAATACTCTAGAGCGTGGCGGCTTTGCCTTCGACTATAGTACGCTCAGTCTACAGAATCAGCTGGAGCTAGTGGGCAAGGTCAAGCTAGGCGCTATGGAGCATAACCTCCTCCTAGGGCACAACTACCTCCGGATGGGTATGAAGCGCTACGACAGAGCCTCTATGAGCGGAGTGGGCTACAGCAAGCCTGTTACATTGCTCAATCCTGTGCGTAACCAAGGCGACCTAAGCTGGCTCTTCTCTCGAGAGCAGAAGTATGCCGACCAAACACACGGCATATATGCGCAGGATTACCTCAAGTGGGGCAAGCTGGCCCTACTAGCTGGGCTGCGTCTCGATTACTTCAGACGAGACTTCACAGTGTCGGATACCGAGGGCAAGACCGTTAAGCAGAGCCATGGGACGCAGAGCCTAAGCAACCTAGCCCTAACGTACAGGGCGGGACTCGTATATAGCCCTACTGAGAGCCTCAATCTGTATGCCTCGGCCTCTAACTTCTACAAGCCACAGAAGATAGCGCTATCCTCTGAGGTTGCCTATCTAGACAAGCAGGGCAACGAGATGGGAGCAGGAGAGCTCAGCAAGCTACCACCTATGCGTGGGCATCAGTTCGAGCTAGGCACTCATATTAGCTGTGGCAAGTCGCTAAGCCTGGATGCCTCTCTGTACTATTTAAGCCTCAACAATAAGCTGAATTCTTACCTCGGCAAGCTACCCAACGGCAAGCGTCGTGGTGCCCTCGTGGATGGCTACGAGAGCAAGGGGGCAGAGCTGAGTATCGACTATCGTCCGATAGATGCCCTAGGGCTACAGCTGGCCTATGCCTATACTGATGCCCGTGTCAAAGCTAGCTCCGACGCCAATACTCAGTATGTAGACAACAACGGACATTCGGCAGAGCATAGCCCCAAGCACCGACTAAACGCTTGGGCTTTCTGGACGCAGAGCCTAAGCCGTCAGAGCCGTCTCCGCTGCGGCCTCGGTACAGAGCTTGCCAGTTACTTCTATACCTCGGAGAGCAACAAACAGCGTGTGCCAGGCTATACGATCCTCAATGCTGTAGCCTCTTACGAGTGGCAGCGATGGGGGTTACAACTCAATGTGTCCAACCTGCTAGATACCGAGTATAGCCGTCACGTCCTGTACGACTATCAGTACCTCCCAGCCGAGGGGCGCAACATCACGCTCAGTCTATCATATCGTCTCTAAGTAGTCGGGGCAATGACCAAGATACTATTATCAGTCCATCGCATACTGGGGACTTTCCTCAGTGGGCTCTTCCTGATGTGGTTCTTGTCTGGCTTTGTGATGCTGTTCCGTTCCTTCCCGAGTATATCGCCGGTGGAGCGTGTGCGGGGTCTGGCAGATATTGTAGTGGCAGACAGTTCGGGGCGAGCAGAGCTAGACAGCCTGCTCCGTAGTATTCCTCCCTCGGGTCTGCGTAGTCTTAGCCTGAGAGCCACACCTGCGGGGAGGGGCTATGTACTGAGCTATAGCACGCAGGATAGCACAGGCACCGCGATGAGTAGTGGGCAAGCCGCCCCTAGCTATCAAACAGCTCGGGCCTATGCCGAACGCTTCTCGGACGCGCCTATCCAGTATGTAGATACGCTGATGGATGTCGATACTTGGGTCCCATACCGCCGTGGAGACAGGGTATATCCCCTCTATCGTTTTCACTACGCAGACTCCTTGGGGACAGAGCTCTCTGTCCCCAAGGCTACGGCCGAGGGCATTCAGCTAACGACACGAGAGACACGTCTATGGGCATACTTAGGAGCTATCCCACACTGGATATACTTCTCCTCTCTGCGCCAGCATCGCGATCTCTGGGTCGGGGTAATCACGGCAGTCTCTGCTCTCGGCTTTGTGATGTGCTTGGCGGGGGTATGGCTTGGCATTAGGGGCTTTTGGCTCGGCTATCGCTCTAGACGACGCCTATGTACTCCGTATAAGAAGTGGGACTATCGTTGGCATCATATCTTGGGCTTCGTCTTTGGCCTCTCCGTCTCTGCTTATATCTTCAGCGGATTGATGTCTGTACAGGAGGTGCCACAGAGTGTGCTCAGGAGAGAGGATGGCATTAGGCAGGCTTTACAAGTGCAGACTTTTGGCTACCCTGCCGAGGCTTACCTGCGCGATGTGGATATTATAATGTCTAGCTATGCTGACGAAGGGGTGAAGTCTATCGAGTGGCGTAGCCTAGGTCAGCAGGGGTATATACATCTGATGACCGCAGGGGGCTCGTATCATCTAGAGACAAGCACTGGGCAGGCTCGCCCCCTACAGCTAGGGGCGGATGAGCTGAGGTCTTGGCTCGACTCTACTCTAGAGCATCCCTATACGATGAGCCTACTAAGAGAATACGATAGCTACTATATAGACCGGCATCACGACTTGCCTCTGCCCGTCTATCGCATAGAGCTAAGTGATAGCGGCAAGACCCGCATATATATAGACCCACAGACGGCACGGGTGCAGGTGTACGACCAAAACAAACGTCTACATCACTTGCTCTATCAGGGCTTGCATACGATGTCCTTCGCCCCTCTAGTCCGCTACTCGTGGCTATGGTGGACAGCCGTACTATCATGTCTCGTAGGCGGAGCGCTCGTATCGGCTACGGGACTTATACTAGGTGTGCGCTATCTGCGTCGCCGTCGTCGCCGATAGGCTTAGCTCAAGCGACAATACCGTCTCATATTTAATCTTAACCACAACATAACATTAGGAAAAGAAACTATGCAAAGGAAACTATTACTAGTCTCTAGCCTGTGTAGTCTAGGCGTTGGCGCACTACAGGCCGAGAGACTAGCAAGCGAAACGAACCTACGACATCATGGGGACAGCATCCAGCACCTCCGAGGTGTAGAGGTGCTAGCACAGAGGCGACAGCCCTTGTCCTCAATAACACGCAGTCAGGTACCTCTCAGCAAACTCCCACTAAGCCTTACTCAGCTCAGCGCTCAGCGTCTCAGCTCGTATGGATATTCCTCGGTGCCAGAGGCCCTGCGCTTCGTGCCTGCTGCTAGCTTTCATACTTCTTATGGGGCTTTTTATCAGCTCCAAGTGAGAGGCTTCGATTACACTCCTATCGTCATTGATGGGATGCGAGACGAACGCTCGACCATTAACTCCTTCCCCCTCTCAGACCTAAGCGATGTAGAGAGCATAGAGGTGCTCAAGGGGCCTGCCTCGGTACTACAAGGACACTCCTCAGAGGGTGGGCTACTGAGCATTACACGCCGCCGAGCCATAGCGCAGACGAACTTCCGCTCTCGGCTCGAATACGGTAGCTACGGACATATCCGCAATACGACTAGCTATGGCACTAAGCTCAGCAAGTACCTCAATGGCCTAGCAGGCTTTAGCTATCAAGGCGGTGAGGGCTGGCGCAATACCAAGGACAAAAGGCTGAAGCTCTATGGCACTATCTCTGGCGATTGGAGCAATGATGCCCTAGACCTACGCCTGAGCTATCATCGAGACTTCTATGGTACAGAGGCAGGCCTGCCACCCGTCCTCAGCAATGATGTCTATCGAGTGAGCGACAATGCACTATACGTCGCCAAAGGCGAGGTACAGCCACGCATCAAACGCGACGCCCGCTACAACAACGAGAGCGACGAGATGTGGCACAAGGGTCTGAATGCACAGCTCAAATGGCGACACACTTTCGGTGAGAAACTGCGTCTGAGCAATCAGCTCTCATACAACGACGACCTCATAGACTACTTCTCTACAGAAGAACTCAGCTACCGCAGCAAAGAGGTTGACAAGTCTGCACTCCCTACTGATGCCCCCTATCCCTACTACTACGACACTGGTAGCAAGCGTACCTATATAGACCTAGACTCTGTACAACTGACCTACCCTCTGCGCTTTGCCCATCGCTCACGGATGCTCCAGAACCAACTTAACCTAGATGGTTATGTCTATACGGGCAAGGTTAAGCACAACTATAGCCTAGGCTACGACTACTCTCAGATGTGGCGCACCTCCTTTACGGGCTATGCCGATGACGACGTTACAGGTCCTGGCGACCAATCGCTCGTTTCTGTCGCAGAGCCTAGGAGTATGGGCTATATGACGCATAAGTTTAGCAAGGCCAATCCCAATGAAACACAGGACCATGGCTTTTATATACAGGACCTCCTAGAGTTGGGTAGTAAGTGGCAGGTGATGGCCGCGCTACGCTATGATATATACCGCTACAAGTGGGCTAGTGCCGTAGCCACCAATGGCGGAGGAATGGACTATAGCTACCCTCAGCAGGGAGACTTCACCTACATCACGAGCAAGGCGCTAACGTACCGCCTAGGACTCGTGTACAGCCCTATAGAGGGGACGAGTGTGTACGCCTCGCTTGCCAATATATTCAAGCCCGAACGCCAAGGCGTCAATGCGGTCTATAAATATATCAACGACCAGGGAGAGCTCTTCACCCCGCAGAAGAATAGTCGCATTTTCAAGCCTCGCAGTGGCTATCAGATGGAGCTAGGTCTGCGTAGTGATGTGGCCTCTTGGCTGACTGCAGACGCTTCGGTGTACTACATTAAGCTCAACAATATGGTCAAGAGCTTCAACATCCCCGAGGTGCAGGCTGATGGTAGCACCAAGCGCCAGAGGTACTATGCTCAGATAGGCTCTATTATTTCGAAGGGCTTCGAGCTTAGTCTGACGGCACGTCCCAGCGAGGGACTAGAGCTGTCGCTCGCCTATAGCCTTACGGACGCACGCTATGGAGATATTGTCAGCAACCCATATATACAGACTGATGCTGCTACTGGCGCGCCTCTAGATCGTGTTCCCAAGCACCAAATAATCAGTATGGGGCGTTACCAGCTAGGCAAACGCTTTGCTAATGCCGAGCTACACTATAATGTCAATTATACCAGTGAGCGACGTGCAGGGCAGAGTCTATCCTATCCCGCCTATGCCTTGCTCGATATGGGTGCTTCGTTGGATATAGCACGTGGTCTGCGCTTCGGTGTGGATGTGTATAACGTTACGAATCATAAGACCTATATATCGGCTCTGGGGGGCAATCAGTTTTTCCCCAACGCACCTACGACCTTCAAAGCGCATCTAAGCTATACCCTCTAATATGATTAGACTTAGTAGAGCCGAATAAGCGAGCGCTTAGGCGCTTCGTAGGCGCAAGTACAGCGGGCTATGCTCGGACGAATTGTCCGTGGCATAGCCCGCTTTTGGGTTCTCAACTCCTCTCCAGACGGCCACCTACTAGGCAGACACTTGGCCGCATAGTAGGCAAAGACTTGGCCGCCTAATAGGTCGACGATCGTCCGCCTATTAGGTGGCCAAGTGTACACTAACTAGTGACCAAAAGTGCATCTAAGGACTGGCCCACGAGCCCCAAGGCGTCTCGGCATAACGGCCCCTCGGACAGGAGGTCGCACTTGTCGCTAGAGCCTAAGAGCGTTGCCCGCTGTGCTCGCCTATCGGAGCAACGGCGAAAAAAACGTATCTTTGCACGATAATCAATAAAAGATAGAGTTTAGGCAAATGAAAGAAGTTGTCGTACACGGACGCACTTTCGAGCTGTACCTTCGTGCAGAGGAGATAGCTCAGCACGTAAAGGCTATGGCCGCGCGTATCAAAGAAGATTATCAAGGTAAGAACCCGCTCTTGGTATGTATCATGAACGGGTCCTTTATGTTTGCAGGCGAACTGGCCGCTGCCCTAGACGAGACTTGGGAGATGGCCTTCGCGCGTTACTCCAGCTACTCGGGTACGCAGAGTACCTGCCAGCTCAACGAAGTGATGCCCGTAGACGTGCCACTAGAGGGTCGCTCGGTAATCATCGTGGAGGACCTCATCGACACAGGCTTCACGATGCGTTGCGTACGTGAGCGCTTCTTGCAGTTAGGCGCTACGGATGTGGCCGTAGCGGCGCTCTTCTCCAAGCCCGAGGCCCACACGCCCGACCTAGAGGCAGAGTACGTAGCGATGAGCATAGAGAACCGCTTCATCCTGGGCCACGGCCTCGACTACGACGGCTACGGACGTATGCTCAACGACCTCTATCAACTCAAGGACTAAAAGAATAAGACATATATATGCTGAACGTAATTATCTTCGGAGCTCCTGGCTCTGGTAAGGGAACACAGAGCGAACTGCTCATCGAGAAGTATGGCTTCGACCACATCTCTACGGGCGACCTCCTACGCGCTGCTATCAAGAACGAGACCGAGCTGGGCAAGGCTGCTAAGGGCTATATGGATGCAGGTCAGCTAGTACCTGATGAACTCATCATTGGCCTCATCGATGCCGTACTGGCAGAGCGCAAGCCTAAGGTAGGGCTTATCCTCGATGGCTTCCCACGTACTATCCCACAGGCCGATGCCCTCACCGAGCTATTCGCCAAGTACGATACCGCTGTACACGCTGTGCTAGACCTACAGGTACCCGATGCGGAGCTCGTAGAGCGCCTGCTCAAGCGTGGTCAGGATAGTGGCCGTAGCGACGACAACCTAGAGACCATACAGAAGCGCCTCGGCGTTTACCACGCACAAACGGCTCCTCTGGCCGAGTACTACGCCGAGCGTGGTCTACACCACGCCCTACAGGGTACGGGTGCTGTGGCAGAGATTACAGAGCGTATCGCTGCTGTTATCGATACCCTAAAGTAAAGGGCCGGAGCCACACAGAGCTCCCCAGCGCCGGCTAACGGTGCGCCCCCGATAGGGACACTACTAGGCTGTGTCATAGAGGCGTAGAGCGTTTGTTGCTTAGCTCCCCTATGGCACAGCTCGTGTCTATAAACTAATGCTAGGAGCATCCCACTCCTATATATAACGAGAGATAAGATGGCAGAATCTAACTTCGTCGACTACGTCAAAATCTACTGCCGCTCGGGTAAGGGCGGACGAGGCTCGACACACTTCCGACGTGAGAAATATATCCCCAAAGGCGGGCCCGATGGGGGCGATGGCGGACGTGGCGGACACGTCTATATACGTGCCAACCGCAACTACTGGACGCTACTACACCTACGCTACGACCGCCACATCATAGCCACACCTGGCGGTGGTGGTAGTGGCAAGCGCTCGACAGGTGCCGACGGCGAAGACCGCGTCATAGAGGTGCCCGTAGGGACGGTCGTGTACGATGCCGAGACCGGAGAGTTTATCATGGACCTCAAAGAGGACGGACAGCAAGAGATACTGCTACGTGGCGGACGTGGGGGGAAGGGCAACACGCACTTCAAGACCTCTACCAACCAAGCACCACGCTATGCACAGCCTGGCGAACCCGCCCAAGAGCGTACGGTCATCCTACAGCTCAAGATGCTGGCCGATGTCGGTCTGGTAGGTCTGCCCAATGCCGGTAAGTCTACACTCCTCTCGGTACTCACTGCTGCCAAGCCCAAGATTGCTAACTACCCCTTCACGACGCTAGAGCCCAACCTCGGGATGGTCTTGTATCGTGATAACCGCTCCTTCGTGATGGCCGATATACCAGGGATTATCGAGGGCGCTTCGGAGGGACGTGGCCTAGGGCTTCGCTTCCTCAGACATATCGAGCGCAATGCCCTACTGCTCTTCATGATACCTGCCGATACCGAGCATATCGCCCGTGAGTATGAGCTGCTCCTCGGCGAGCTAGTCAAGTACAATGCCGAGCTAGCGGACAAGCGTAAGGTACTAGCCATCACCAAGTGCGACCTCATAGACGAGGAGCTACAGGAGCTACTGCGTCAGGACCTCCCCGAGGGCCTGCCCGTAATCTTCATCTCCTCGGCAGCACACATGAACCTCGTAGAGCTAAAAGACCTCCTCTGGAAGGAGCTTAGCCGAGAGACCAAGCATCAGGTAGAGAGCATCGTCTACAAGGCCATGGATATACAGAGCCTACAGTGGGACGACGACGACCTCAGAGTCCCCGCCTACGAGGATGAGGACGAGGGCGAAGACTACCATCACTATGGCGACGACTGGGGCGCTGATGTAGAGTGGGATGGCGACGAGGTAGAGCTCGACTGGGACGAGAGCGAGGACGACGACATCGAGATAGAGTGGGACGAAGCTGACGATAAGTAAGACAACAAGATGCTGACATTCAAGCTGGAGCACACTTGCTCCAAGACCTCTGCACGTGCTGGGACGATAACGACCGACCACGGCACTATACAGACGCCAATCTTCATGCCCGTAGGCACGGTGGGTAGCGTCAAGGCTGTGCACATGCCCGAGCTCAAGGAGGACATCAAGGCTCAGATTATCCTAGGGAACACCTATCACCTATACCTGCGCCCAGGGCTAGAG